>NZ_BAABIW010000017.1:0-183862 GCF_039542985.1 Terrabacter aeriphilus | reverse complement strand
TCTCGTGCGACACGCCATTCCGATGACCTGAGACACCCCATTCCGATGTCCTGAGATCAGACACTGTCACCCCGACCACGTGATGTAGCAGGACGCCGAAGAGCCGGACCCGCAGGATGCGGGTCCGGCTCTTCTCGTTCCGGCTGGTCTGGCGGGCCCTGCGTCAGCCCTTGACGGAGCCCTGGAGCAGGGCGGCGACGAAGCGGCGCTGGAAGATCAGGAAGACGACGAGCGTCGGCGTCATGATGAGCAGCGACCCGGCGCAGAGCAGCGGGATGTCGGTGCCGAAGCGGCCCTGGAAGGCGCCGAGGGCACCGGCCATGGTGCGCTTGGCCGGGTCGTCGACGAGCACGATGGCCAGCAGGAACTGGTTCCACGTCCAGAGGAAGAGCAGGATCGCGAGCGACGAGAGCGCCGGCATGGCGATCGGCACGTGCACCCGCCAGAACAGCTGCCACGTCGTCGCGCCGTCGATGCGCGCGGCCTCGGAGAGGTCGTCCGGCATCCCGACGAAGAAGGCTCGCATCCAGAGCACCGAGAACGGCATGAAGAGGCCGATGAGCGGCAGGATGATCGCCCACCGCGTGTTGAGCAGGCCCATGTCGCGGATCTGGAAGTAGAGCGGCGTCAGGATCCCTTCGAACGGCAGGGTGAGGCCGACGACGAAGAGCAGGAAGCCCGCGCGATGGCCCGGCATCCGGAGGTGGCCGAAGGCGAAGCCCGCCATCGTGCCGAGCACGAGGGAGGCGGGCACGACCCCGACGACGATGAGGGCGCTCGAGAGCAGCAGCGCCGGCATGTTCGCGGCCGTGAAGGCGTCGGCGAAGTTGCCCCACTGCGGGTCGGCCGGCCACGAGATGCCCTCGGGGTAGGTGCCCGACGGGTGCAGGGCGGTGACGAGCAGGCTGAGGAAGGGAACGACCGTGACGGCCATGAGCACCACGAGCAGGGCGCGGCCGAGGAGCACCTCCCGGCGCGAGACACGCATCAGTCACGCTCCTTGGTGAGCCACTGGATGGGCAGGACGGCGAGGAGGACGAGGACCATGAGGGCGACGCCGAGCGCCGACGCCTGCCCGACCTCGCGCTCGAAGAAGGCCTGGTAGTAGATCTCGAGGCCGGGGACCATCGTCGCGTTGCCCGGGCCGCCCTGGGTCGAGATGTAGATGATGTCGAAGCTGGCGAGGGCGGCGATGACCGTCACGGTGACGCACACCCCGATCTCCTGGCGCAGCGAGGGCAGCGTGATGGAGATGAACTCGCGCCACGGCCCGGCGCCGTCGAGCCGCGCGGCCTCGTAGAGGGCGGGGTCGATCTGGCTCATGCCGGCGAGGAGCAGGAGCGTGACGAGCCCGAGCAGCACCCACGCCCCGATGACGCCGACCGCCGGCAGGGCGGTGTCGAAGTCGCCGAGCCAGGCCCGCGTGAGCCGTTCGAGCCCGATGCCCTTGAGCACCTGGTTGACGAGACCCGTGCTCGAGAAGAGCCACGTCCAGATGATGCCCGCGGCGACGAGGGGGATGACCTGCGGCAGGAAGAGCACCGTGCGCGACACGGCGGCGAAGCGGGAGGCGGCGATCTGCCGGATCGTCGCCGCGATGCCGAGCCCCAGCACCACGGGGACGAGGCTGAAGAAGACGATGAGCTCGAACGCGTTGACGATGGCCCCGAAGAGGTCGGGGTCGGTGAAGAGCCGCACGTAGTTCTCGCCACCGACGAACGTCGAGGCGCCGATGCCGTTCCAGTCGAAGAAGGAGTACTGCACCGACAGCACCATCGGGCGCAGCACGAAGACGCCGTAGAACGCGAGCGCCGGCAGCACGAAGAGCCAGCCCTGCCAGCCCCGGAGGGCGCGGCGTCGAGGACGCCGCTCCCCCCGGGACGCGAGCGGCCGGGCACCGGTGACCGCGTCGTCGGACCTGGCCGGAGCCACGGGACTCAGTTCCGGACCTGGGTCTCGTAGTCCTTCTGGACGGTGCTGAGCAGGCCCTCGGGCGTCTGCTGGCGACCGACCATCTTCTGCAGGTTGGGCGTCCACGACTTGGCGTAGATCGCGCCGGTGGCGTTGGCGATGAAGTCCATCGACCCGTTGTCCTTGCCGACCTTGGCGCCCGCCTCGAGGGTCGCCGCCGTGACGGTGCCCTCCTTGACCGGAGGCATGTACGCGTCGGCCGGGCCCATCGGGTGCGAGCCGCCGACGGTCACACCGATCTCACGCGCCTTCTGGTTCGTCGCCGCCCAGTTGAGGAAGAACGCCGCGCAGTCGGCGTTCGCGGCGCGCGCGCTGATGCCGAAGGTCAGCGGGGCCGACATCGCGGCCTGCTTGCCGCCGGCGGTCGCCGGGGGCATCAGGAAGAAGCCTGCCTTGCCGGCCATCTGCTTGTCGAGGTTGCCCGACTCCCAGTCGCCGTCGAAGATGAACAGCGCCTTGCCGCCGATGAAGCGGCTCATCATGGCCGCGTAGTCCTGGGAGTTGATGTCGTCGGCGAAGTAGCCGGCGTCGATCCACTTCTGCAGGTGCTGGGCGGCCTTGAGGTTGTTCGGCGTGTCGATGCTCGCGCCCTTCTTCTGGAAGATCCAGTCGTTGATCGGGCCGACCTCGCCGAACGAGGCCATCAGCTGCTGGAGCGGGAAGGCGAGGCCACCGGTCGCGCCGCCGTTGAACTGGTTGATCGGCACCATGCCCGCGGCCTTGGCCTTCGCCAGGGCCGAGTCGAGCTCGTCGAGCGTCGCCGGCGGCTGCGTCATGCCGATCCTCGCGGCGAGGTCCTTGTTGTAGAAGACCCCCGTCAGGCTGAAGTTGAGGCCCTGGGCGTAGAGCGGGCCGGAGCCGCGCGAGCCGTCCTCGGCCACACGCATCTGGGCCAGCTGCGACTCGGGCCACTGGTCCCAGCCGAAGGCCTTGGCGTAGGGGTCGAGGTTCTTGAGCAGCCCCTCCTTCGCCAGCTCCGAGACCTGCGGCAGGCGCATGAGGTCCGGCGGGTCGTCGGCCAGCACGCGGGGCGCGTTCTGGGTGATGACGGCGAACTGGTCCTCGCGGATGTCGAAGGTGACGTTGGGGAACTGCTTCGTGAACTCCGTCGACAGCTCCTTGGGCAGCGGGAAGCCGGTCTCGAAGTAGCCCTTGAGCTTGACGGGCTGGTCGCCGCACGTGGGCGGCGACGACAGGGTGCCCGTGGCGCCGGTGGCGGCCGGGGCGGCCGTGTCGGTCGAGCTGCCCGGGGCGCTGCACCCGGCGGCGAGCAGCCCCGCGACGGATGCCGCGACGACCAGCACGGTGCGGCCCGGACTGCGACGGGTGGGGATGTTTGGCACGTCGGTCTCCTCCTCGAAAGTGACGTTCTGGCGGCGGCGCCACCGGTTGCCGGTCGTCGTCCGACCGTGGGTCCTACGTCGTGCGTCCTTCGGCGGGCACGGGCTCGCCCGTCCGGTCGGCACGGGTGGGGGCGGCGTGCGCCGCACGGGGTCCCCCGTGGGCGGCTCGCAGGGCGTCGTGCACCCGCGCCTGCCAGGCCCGGGCGGGCTCCCACTCGGCCGTCAGCACGATGCTGCCGTGCACCATGCCGGGCGCCCGCACGTGGGTGGCCGGCACGCCGGCCTCCTGCAGGCGCTCGGCGTAGCGGGCGCCGTCGTCGCGGAGCGGATCGAGCTCGGCCGTCAGCACGAGCGCCCCCGGCAGCCCGGAGAGGTCGTCGGCCAGCAGGGGCGAGGCGAGCGGGTCGGTGGCCTGCGCGGGGTCGCTGAGGTACTGCTCGGCGCACATCGCCATCTCCGCAGCGGTGAGCCCGTAGTCGTCCGGCACCCCGGAGGCGTGCAGGGTCGCGAGCGTCAGGTCGAGCAGCGGCACCTCGAGCACCTGCAGGTCGACGGCCGGGCCGCCGCGGTCGCGCGCGGCCAGGGCGAGGGCGGCGGCCAGGGTGGCGCCGGCGGACACCCCACCCACCGACAGGGTGTCGCTGTCAGCCCCGAGGGCGGATGCGTTCTCGGCCACCCAGCGCAACACGGCGTAGCCGTCCTCGACCGCTGCCGGGAAGGGGTGCTCGGGCGCGTGGCGGTACTCGACGGAGACGACGAGGCAGCCCGTCGCCGCCCGCTCCCGGCACGTCGCGTCGACGACGTCCTCGTCGACCGAGCCGAGCCAGAAGCCCCCGCCGTGGAGGAAGACGTGCACGCCGTGGCGCGCGGCCGGCCCGGCGTCGTAGACGCGCAGGCGCAGGGGCGCGGCGGTGTCGTCGGCGCCGTCCGGGCCGTCGATCTCGACGTCGCGCACGGCGACCCCGCTGGGCCCCGGCGTCGTCCACCGAGCCGCGAGCTCGTCGGAGGCCGCGAGGATGGCCCGGCGGCGCTGGGGCAGGGGGTCGTCGGGCGAGCCCGAGTCGGGCTTCGTCGCGAGGAACTCGCGCACGGCGTCGTCCATCCGGTCGATCCTCCCTACCGCGGACGTCGGTGTCCGGTGGCGGCAGGTGCCAGCCAAGTCGACGCAACGGTGCCCTGTCAAGAGTTTTTGTAAAGCACTTTACTACCGGCGCCACCTCAGGTGCCCCGAGCCGCGACCTTCGCCCGGGGCCTCCTCAGGTGGTCGAGCGGACGACGAGCTCGAGGTCGAGCACGACGGTGGTCCGATCCCCGGCCACGCCCCGCTGGACCATCTCGAAGGCGACGCGCCCCGACCGCTCGAAGGGCTGGCGCACCGTCGTGAGGTCGGCGGCGACGGCGGCTTCCCCGTCGTCGCACCCCATCACCGCGACGTCGTCCGGAACCCGCAGCCCGAGGTCACGGGCCGCGAGCACCACGCCGACGGCCAGCAGGTCGTGGTGGGCCATGACCGCGCTCGGGCGGTCGGCCCCCTCCAGCAGCCGGCCGGCCTCGGCCCGCGCCTGCGCCACCGAGTTGCCGGAGTGGAGCACCTCGACGGTGGCACCGGCCCGCTCGGCCACCTCGCGGAAGCCGGCCAGCCGCTTCACGGCCTGCGACTCGTAGTCCGAGACCTGCCGCTCGAGCAGGTAGCCGAGCCGGCGGTGCCCGCGTTCCACGAGGTGGGCGGCCGCGATCCGGCCGCCCTCGACGTCGTCGGAGATGATCCGGCTGAAGCGGTCGCTGCCCGCGTCCAGGGCGACGGTCGGCAGGCCGCGGTGGTGCAGCCGCTCCGCGATCGACCCCTCGATCTCGAGGCCCATGACGATGAGCCCGTCGAGGCGCCCGTGGATCGGCATCCCGGCGAGCACCGGCGAGCTGGCCACAGCCGCTGACTCGTGGTCGTAGACGACGATGTCGACGCCCTTCTCGGAGGCGGCGTCGAGCACCCCCGAGAGCCGGCGCAGGTAGGAGCCGTAGGAGGTGAACGGCGCCATCACCCCGACCCGGTGGGTGCGACGGCGGGCCAGCGCGACCGCCCGCTCGCTCGGCACGTAGCCGAGCTCGTCGGCGACGGTGAGCACGCGGGCCAGGGTCTCGGCGTTGACCCGCTCCGGCTTGTTGAGCGCGTTCGAGACCGTCGAGATGCTGACGTTGGCCGCCGAGGCGACGGCATAGATCGTGACTCGCTCCATGAGCACCTTCCTCGGCGTTGCTCTGCGCTCGGCATTCTCGCACCCGCGGTCGCCCGTTGTGCACCGCGACGGGGCCCACGGCGCCGGCGGCGATCGGTACCCGGCCGCATGGTCCGGGTCTGGTCCCCCGTCATGTCGAGGGAGCGGCGCCGCATCGCAGGACCCAGCACACACCCCGACCGGCAGGTGGGCGTCGGGGGAATGAATGCCGGTGGGCGGCGTTGTCTCCCGATGTCCCTGCGAGCACTGGAGAACCGTGTCGACCTCGTCCAACCTCGGGTTCCGCTCCGACCGCGGCCCCATCCTCATCGCCTTGATGCTGGCCACGTCACTCATCGCGCTCGACTCGACGATCCTCGCGACCGCCGTCCCCTCCATCGTCGACGACCTCGGCGGCCTCGGGCAGTTCCCCTGGCTGTTCTCCGTCTACCTGCTCGCACAAGCCGTCTCGGTGCCGGTCTACGCCAAGGTCGCCGACACCTTCGGGCGCAAGCCGGTCATCCTCTTCGGCATCGGGCTCTTCCTGCTCGGCAGCATCCTCTGCGGACTCGCCTGGAACATGGGCTCGCTCATCGTCATGCGCGCGGTGCAGGGTCTCGGCGCCGGGGCGGTGCTGCCGCTCACCACGACGATCGCCGCCGACATCTACACGGTGGCCGAGCGGGCCAAGACCCAGGGCTACATCGCGAGCGTGTGGGCCGTCTCGTCGGTCGTCGGGCCCACGCTCGGCGGCGTCTTCTCTCAGTTCACCTCGTGGCGCTGGATCTTCTTCGTCAACATCCCCTTCTGCCTCCTCGCCGGGGCGATGCTGTGGCGCAACTACGACGAGTCCGTCGAGCGCCGTCGGCACCGCATCGACTACGCCGGGGCCGGGCTGCTCACGGTGGCGCTGACCCTGCTCATCCTCGCCGTGCTCGAGGGGGGTCAGGCGTGGGACTGGGGCTCGTGGCAGAGCATCAGCGCCTTCGTCGTCGGCGGCGTGCTGCTCGTGGTCTTCGGCCTCGTCGAGCGCCGGGCGGCCGAGCCGGTGCTGCCGCTCGAGACCCTGACCCGTCGCCTCATCGTCGCCACCTGCCTCATCGGCATCGGCATCGGTGCGGTGCTCGTCGGCCTCACCTCCTACGTGCCGACCTTCCTCGAGCGGTCGACCGGCGCCACCCCGATCGTGGCCGGACTGGCCGTCGCCGCCCTCACCATCGGCTGGCCGATCTCCGCGTCGCAGTCGGGCCGGCTCTACATGCGCGTCGGCTTCCGGCCGACGGCGCTCCTCGGCCTCGTGGTCGCCACGGTCGGTGCGCTCGCGCTCTGGCTCACGTCGTCGACGCCCAGCGTGTGGGCGACGGCCGGCTCGTGCCTCGTCGTGGGCCTCGGGCTCGGCCTGGTGGCCACGCCGACCCTCATCGCCGCCCAGGCGTCGGTGCCGTGGAACGAGCGGGCCGTCGTGACGGGCACGAACATGTTCATGCGCTCGATCGGCAGCGCGGTGGGAGTCGCCATCTTCGGTGCCATCGCCAACGCGATCATCGCCTCCCGGGGCGGCGACGGCTCGGCCGACGCGGTGCGGGCGGGCTCGACCGGCGTCTTCCTCGCGGTGCTCGTCGCGGCGGTCATCAGCATCCTCGCGGGGCTGCTCATGCCGCACACGCGCGCCGAGGACGTCGAGCACGGCGGCTCCGGCGAGCGGGTCGACGCCGTGCCGCAGGCAGCCGGCGAACCGGAGCGCGCGGCCGGCTGAGCCGTCGGCCGGCCGACTCGCCCACCGCACGAACCGGTGGGCGGGTCGGAGCCTGGGCCGGGCTGCGGGGTCAGCTGTAGAAGTCGACCGTCTTCGTCCTGTAGGTCGACCCGCCGAGCCGGTCGAAGTTGACGAGGCTCTTGATGACGGCGCGGTAGTGCGTGTCCTCGTAGGCCCGGGCGAGACTCGCGCAGTCGCGCCCGGGGGTGTCGACGTCGGCCAGCCGGACGACCGGTCCGCGCGAGGAGTCGTAGGGCGTCAGGGTCACCGAGACGACCGCTCGGTCGCGGATGTTCACCTCGTCGGCGTGCACGCAGAAGCGGTCCGCACCGTCGTCGTAGGAGTACGAGCCCTGGTAGATGCGCCCGCTGAACGAGTTGGCGCTGGCCGGCGACGCCGCGACCGGCAGGGTGAGCGCGGCGGCCGCCACGGCGGCCCCGATGCTGACGGCGCGGGCGCGGCGCCCGGTGGTGCGTGCTGACATGGTCGACCTTCCCCTGGTGGTGCGCGTCACCCTAGTCCTCGCCGAGCCCCGAATGTCCCGGACGACCCGGCCTCTTCGCCGAGCGGCATCCGGCGGCGCGAACCCTCGACACGACCGAGCCCGACGACGGCGCTTCGGGTACGGACCGATCGACAGCACGACCGACCCCCACGACGAGGAGAACGCCATGAGCGAGCACGACGGCACCGCCAAGGTGGCCGAGCTGATCAAGGACATCCGCATCGCGATGCTGACCCACACGGACGGCAACGGCGCCCTCGTCAGCCACCCGATGGCGACCCAGGAGGTGGAGTTCGATGGTGACGTGCTCTTCATCGCCGAGCGAGACAGCCACAAGGCCCGCCACATCGCCGCGCAGTCCCCCGCCCGCGTCAACGTGGCCTACAGCAGCTCGAGCTCGTGGGTCTCGCTCTCGGGCACGGCCACCATCGTCGACGACGACGCCAAGCTGGCCGAGCTGTGGAACACCTTCACGGGGGCCTGGCTCGAGGGCGGGCCGGAGAACCCGAACAACATCATCATCAAGGTGAGCGCCGACTCGGCGGAGTACTGGGACTCCCCCGGCGCCAAGGTCACCCAGATCGCCAACTTCATCAAGGCGAAGGTGACGGGTGAGCGCATGGAGGGCGACAACGAGGTCGTCGACCTCTGAGCAACCCCCACCGTCCCGAGCACGTATGCGGCCGGGTTCCCCACTCCCCGTGGGCGACCCGGCCGTCGTGCTGGGTGACGGACCCGTCGGGGGCCGTCAGGCAGCACCCTTGACGAGGCGCATGACCGCGCGCTCGAGGGCGTCGCGGTCACGCACGCGCACGATCTCACCGAGCTCGAGGCGAGACCGGTCGGCCTTCGTCAGTCGGGTCAGGCTGCGGGCGATGGTGCGCCCCACCGCGTACTCGTCGAGCACCCGCGGGTCGACGTAGGACCGACGGGCGACGGCCGGGGTGTTGCCGAGGTGCTCGGACACGACCTTCATCGCGTCCTTCTCGGCTCGCTTCAGCTCACGCTCGGAGTCGACCGGCCCCGTGCGCGCCAGTGTCACGGCGGCGGTCACGGTGGCCGCCCAGGTGCGCAGGTCCTTGACGGTGTACTCCTCGCCGACGAGCTCCTTGAACGCCACGTTGAGGTCGCCCGAGTGCAGCTCGTGCCACCCGTTCGTGTCGCGGTAGGCGAGGAGGCGCTCGCCCGGATAGCCACTTCGCTTGAGCGACAGCACGATCCGCGCGAGCAGCTGGTCGGTCATGACCGCCTCGCGGGTCACCCCCGACTTGGCGGGGAACTCGAACGTCACGTCCTCACCGCTCACGGTGACGTGCGAGCGCAGCAGGGTCGCGACGCCGTGCGAACCGTGCTCGGCCTCGTACTCCTCCCCGCCGCTGCGGAAGAGCCCGGCGTCGAGCATGCGCAGCCCCGCCGCCGTGACCCGCTTGCGCGTCAGACCGTTGGTGCGCAGGTCGGCCGCCACCTGCTTGCGCGCCGCCGGGAGCTTGCGGGCCAGCACGAGCACCCGGTCGTGCTTCTCGCGACCCCGCGCCTCGTGCCAGGCGTCGTGGTAGAGGTACTGGCGGCGGCCGGCGTCGTCGGTGCCGACGGCCTGGATGTGCCCGTTCGCGTGCGGGCTGATCCACACGTCCTGCCAGGCCGGCGGGATGACGAGGGCGGTGATGCGCTCCCTCGTCTCCGCGTCGACCCGCTGGCCGTCGGCGTCGACGTAGCCGAAGCCACTGCCGCGTCGGACGCGTCGGATGCCGGACTTGTCGAGAGCGCTGCGCCGAAGTCTCACATCCTGCAATTACCCCCTGGGGGTGCCCGACCAACCGGCGCGTGCCCCGCTCAGTCCGTCGGTTCCTCGTCCGGGCGCACCCCGGCGACCTCGGACGACGCGTCGGTGGACTCCCGCGACGACGCCTCCTTGTCGGGCCCGTCGGGGCTCGCGACCGGCACGAGGTCGGGCACCCGGATCTCGGGCTGACCCGGCGACGGAGGCGGGTCGGGGGTGACCGGTGGGAAGACCGAGCCGTCGCTCTGGAGGTGGGATTCGTGAGGGGTCACGTCTGTCATCGCCTATCGCCCCGAGCA
This sequence comes from Terrabacter aeriphilus, assembly GCF_039542985.1. Taxonomy (NCBI): domain Bacteria; kingdom Bacillati; phylum Actinomycetota; class Actinomycetes; order Micrococcales; family Intrasporangiaceae; genus Terrabacter; species Terrabacter aeriphilus. The sequence continues at coordinate 173,995 of NZ_BAABIW010000017.1, read as the reverse complement.
AGTTGGTGACACTGGTCCTTCGACCATACCCACGGTCCCGGCGGATGAACCCGCCTCCGCCGCCGCCTGCTGTCAGCGGTGGCGGGTGAGGACGCCGACCCGGCCCTGCTCCCCTGCGGCCCAGCACGCGCCGTCGTGCGTGCACTCGACCGCGTCGAAGCTGCCCGTGTCGAAGGTCGACCACGAGCGGCCGCCGTCGGTGGAGACGTCCGAGCCGGTGGGTCCGACCGCGAGGACTGTGGACCGGGTGTGGGCCACCCACGCCGAACCCGACCGGTAGCCCGACGGGTTCGTGCGCGACTTGGTCCACGTGCGCCCGCCGTCCGCGGTCCACGCCGCGTTGTCGACCGCGCCGGTCGGTGTCGCGAAGTCGCCACCGACGACGACCCCGCGACGCGCGTCCCGGAAGGCCACCGAGAAGATGCCGGCGGAGGCCCCGCCCGCCACCGGGCTGTCGGCCACGGTCCAGGTGCGCCCGCGGTCCGTCGAGGTGAAGACGCGTGCCGGGTCGACCCCGCCGCTCACGAGGTAGGTCCGGCCTCCCTGCCCCGCCGAGAGGCACGTGCCCGACGCGGCGAAGGCGAACTCCCCCGCCTGCGCGGCCGGCATCCCCGCAGGGTCGACGAGGCGCCACGAGCGTCCCCCGTCGGAGGTCTCGACGAGACGGAACTTCCCGTCGACCGGGTCGCTGAGCGCCAGCCCCTGGCGCGGCGAGCTGAACGCCATGCAGTCGTAGAAGGCCGCCGGGTCGGTGTTGCGGAACGACTCGGTCCAGCTCGCGCCGCCGTCCCGGGTGACGAGGATCCGCGAGTCCTCGCCCTCGCCGATCGACAGGATCACGGCGTGCCGGGAGTCGAAGGCCTCGATGTCACGGAACTGCAGGGTCTCCGTGCCGAGGCCCCGCGGGCCGACGTCGCGCCAGCTGCGCCCCCCGTCGGTCGTGCGCAGCACGGTGCCGTCGGTGCCGCTGACCCACGCGACCTTCCGCGAGACCGGCGCGAGGCCGCGGAAGCGCGCCGTCGTGTCCGTGGGCGTGACGCGCCAGGCGTACGCCCCGGGGTGGTGGTGACCGTGGTCGTGCCCGTCGCCGCCACGGGTGGGGGTGGCGGCATACCCGGAGGTGGAGGAGGCCAGCAGTGCGGCCGTGGCCGCGGCGACGAGGACGCTTCGCGTGGGAGTTCTCATACCTCGCGAACCTAGCCCTGCCGACGCCGCGGGGGCAGGTTCACGAGCGTCCGGTTCTCGCGGCGCCGGCCGACGCGGGTGCCCGCACCGGCCGGGCCCGGAGGACGGGTGCGTCAGCGCCCGGTGCCGCCGTAGACGATGGCCTCGTCGGCCGAGTCGAGCCCGAACGCGGTGTGCACCGCGCGGACGGCGTCGTCGAGCTGCTCGGCACGCGTCACCGCCGAGACGCGGATCTCGGAAGTCGAGATCATCTCGATGTTGATGCCGGCCTCGGCGAGCGCCCCGAAGAACTTCGCGGAGACGCCGGGGTGGCTCTTCATGCCCGCCCCGACGAGGGCGATCTTGCCGATCTTGTCGTCGAGGCGCAGGTCGGCGTAGTCGACCTCGTGCCTGATCGACTGGAGCACCTGCATGCCGCGGGCGCCGTCGGCCTGCGGGAGGGTGAAGGAGATGTCGGTCTTCGCCGTCTCGGCGGCCGACACGTTCTGCACGATCATGTCGATGTTGATGCCCGACTCGGCGATGGCGCCGAAGATCTTGGCGGCCACCCCGACGCGGTCCGGCACACCGACGATGGTGATCTTGGCCTCGCTGCGGTCGTGGGCGATGCCGGCGATGATCGGAGCTTCCACAGCGCCTTCTCCTTCGTAGGGGTTGTCCTTGATCCACGTGCCGGCCCTCTGCGACCACGACGATCGCACGTGGATGGGGATGCCGTAGCGGCGTGCGTACTCGACGCAGCGCAGGTGCAGGATCTTGCTGCCGTTGGCCGCGAGGTCGAGCATCTCCTCCATCGAGAGGACGTCGAGCTTGCGCGCGCTCGGCAGCACGCGGGGGTCGGCGGTGAAGACGCCGTCGACGTCGGTGTAGATCTCACAGACGTCGGCCTCGAGGGCGGCCGCGAGCGCGACGGCGGTCGTGTCGGAGCCGCCGCGGCCGAGGGTGGTGATGTCCTTCGTCGTCTGGCTGACGCCCTGGAAGCCCGCGACGATGGCGATGTGGCCGGCGGCGAGGGCGCTCTGGATGCGCCCCGGGGTGACGTCGATGATGCGGGCCGCACCGTGGGCGTCGTCGGTGATGACGCCGGCCTGGCTGCCGGTGAACGATCGGGCCTCGGCCCCGAGCTGGGCGATCGCCATGGCCACGAGGGCCATCGAGATGCGCTCGCCCGAGGTGAGGAGCATGTCGAGCTCGCGCGCGGGCGGCGCGGGCGTCACCTGCTCGGCGAGGTCCATCAGCTCGTCCGTCGTGTCGCCCATGGCCGAGACGACGACACACACGGAGTGGCCGGCGCGCTGGGTCTCCACGATCCGGCGGGCCACGCGCTTGATGGCCTCCGCGTCGGACACGGACGAACCGCCGTACTTCTGGACGACGATGCTCACACTGGCTCCGGATCTCCTCGGGGGCTGCGGTGCCCCGAGTCTAGGCTCGCGACCTCGGCGTCCACCGGCACGTCACGATGGTGAGACGTCCGCGCAGCCGGCCGCGTGACCGGACGATCTCGCGCCGGTCAGGGGTGCAGCGCGTCGAACTCCGCCTCGCCGACGACCTCGTCGTCGGCGTCGAGGCGCAGGTGGGCGATGATCGAGTGCAGCGAGCGGAGCGCCATCATGGCGCGGTCGCCCCAGTGGGCGAGGTAGCCGAACTGCCACCACCAGAGCGCCTCGGCCCGGCGACCCTCGGCGTAGTGCTTGAGACCGTGGCTGAGCGAGACGGCGACGTCGACGAGGTCGTTGGTGATCGAGCCGTCGGCACGGTCGGACGACGTGATCGGGTCGATGACGTAGACGTAGTCGTCGATGCCGGCGAAGACGTTCGCGAGCCCGGTGCGCAGCGGGTCGGCGTCGTCGTCGGCGGCGTCGGGCTCGAACCGCTCCTCCGGCACGACGTCCTGGATCGCGCCGAGCCGCGCCCCCGCGACGAGCACCTGCGAGAGCGCGAGCGTGAGGATCGGCAGCGCCGTCTCGGGTGAGCTGCCCGAGGCGACCTCGGTCACGGAGGTGAGGAACGCGCTCGCCTCCGCCGCCGTGAGGTCGGCGAGGCCCGCCAGGTCGTCGACCCCGCTCGTGGCGCTCTCGGTCAGCGGCTGATCAGTCATGGGTCCCAGCATGCCGTATGCCGTGCCGCCGGGTCGCGGGCCCGTCGTGCCCCCTTCGTGCCCGTCGTGCCGGTCCCCCGGCCGGCTCAGGCGTCGACGCGGCGCCGGCCCTCGAAGGCACGCCCGAGGGTCACCTCGTCGGCGTACTCGAGGTCGCCGCCGACGGGCAGGCCGGACGCGAGGCGGGTGACGGTGAGCCCGACGTCGCGCAGCAGCCGGCTGAGGTAGGTCGCGGTCGCCTCGCCCTCGAGGTTCGGGTCGGTCGCGATGATGACCTCGGTGACCTCGCCGGAGGCGAGGCGGGTCATCAGCTCACGCACGCGCAGGTCGTCGGGGCCCACGCCATCGATGGGGCTGATCGCCCCGCCGAGCACGTGGTAGGTGCCGCGGAACTCGCGGGTGCGCTCGATGGCGACGACGTCCTTGGGCTCCTCGACGACGCAGATCGCCGTGTGGTCGCGGCGCGGGTCGGCGCAGATGCGGCACTTCTCGGCCTCGGAGACGTTGCCGCACTCGTCGCAGAAGCGCACGCGGGCCTTCACCTCGGTCAGGGCCGAGACGAGCCGCGTCACGTCCTCCGAGTCGGCCTGCAGCAGGTGGAAGGCGATGCGCTGGGCGCTCTTGGGGCCGACCCCGGGGAGTCGCCCGAGCTCGTCGATGAGGTCCTGGACCGCGCCTTCGTACACACCGCAACCCTAAGCCTCGCGAAGCCGTGCCGCGGACCGCCGCTCCGGTCTAGCGTGGGTGGTACGTCGTCGTCCCGGAGGAGGGCGCATGGACGAGCGAGCCGACCCTGGCCCCGCCAGTCGCCAGGCCGTCAGCCGCCGCACCGAGCGGGTCGCCTCGGCCGTGCCCATCCAGATGATGATGGCGTTCCGGATGCGGTCGGGCTACGCCACGCGCCGCCTCGAGCCGGGCGTGGTCGACCTCACCTTCGGCGACCCGCACGAGCTCGCCCCAGACGCCTACGTCGAGGCCCTCGCCGACGCCCTGCGCCCACGTGACGAGCTGTGGTTCGCCTACATGCAGAGCGACGAGGCGGCCCAGGCGGCCGCCGCGGCCTCGCTCGAGCGGGTGGTCCCCCTCGGTTGGGGGCCGGACGACCTGCGGATGACGACGGGCGGTTTCGGTGCCATCACGGTGGCCTTCAAGGTGCTCGCCGACCCCGGGGAGGAGGTCGTCTACAACCTGCCACCCTGGTTCCTCTACGAACCGCTGGCGCTCGAGGCGGGGCTCGTGCCGGTCAAGGTACGCGCACGCCTGCCCTCGTTCGACCTCGACCTCGACGCCATCGCCGCCGCCCTGACCGAGCGCACCCGCATCGTCGTGGTCAACACCCCGAACAACCCCACGGGACGCATCTACCCTCCCGAGACGCTCGAGGCGCTGGCCGCGATCCTCGAGCGCGCCTCGGACCGCTGGGGTCGGCGCATCTGGATCGTCTCCGACGAGCCCTACAACCGGATCGTCTTCTCGGGCAGCACGTTCCACAGCCCCGCGCAGTTCTACCGCCACACCCTCGTCTGCTACTCCTACGGCAAGACGCTGCTCGCGCCCGGCCAACGCCTCGGCTACCTCGCCGTGCCGCCGACTCTCCCGGAGCGGGCCGAGCTGCTCGCCGCCGTCGACCTCATGCAGATCGCCGCGGGCTGGCTCTTCCCCAACGCCGTCATGCAGCACGCGGTGCCCGCTCTGGAGCGCCTCGCCTTCGACGTGCCGGCGCTCGAGGCCAAGCGCGACCACGTCGTGTCGACCCTGCGGGCCATGGGCTACGAGCTCGACGTGCCGCAGGGCACCTTCTACCTCTGGGTGCGCTCCCCGGTCGCCGACGACGAGGCGTTCGTCGGCGACCTCTCGGGTCGGGGGGTGCTCGTCATGCCCGGCGCCCTCTTCGAGACCCCCGGCTGGTTCCGGATCTGCCTCACGGCGACCGCCGACTCGCTCGAGGCGGCCATGCCCCACCTCGACGCGGCGATCCGGGCCGCCCGGGTCTGACGCGCGCCGGCTGCGCCATGTCCCCTCAGTCGGGGAGCGCCGCCGACCACCGCTCCTCGATGCGCCCGAAGCGCCACACGGCGAGCGCGACGAGCCAGGTGACGACGAAGAGCCCGACGATCCAGAAGCCGACCTGCCCGAGGTCGATCGAGGCCGCCCAGGCGAGCGGCCCCGCCGTGACGTCGAGCTTCTCGGCCAGCAGGCCACCGAGCTCGATGCCGCCGATGACGAGCGCCACGGCCACCGACAGCGACGTGACGGTGAGGTTGTAGTAGATCTTGCGCACCGGCTTGCTGAACGCCCACCCGTAGGCGAAGTTCATGAACGACCCGTCGATGCTGTCGAGGAGCGACATGCCGGCGGCGAAGAGCACGGGAAGGGTGAGGACGGCATACCAGGGCAGGGCCGCGGCCGCGGCCCCACCGGCGATGACGAGCAGCCCCACCTCGGTCACCGTGTCGAAGCCGAGGCCGAAGAGGAGTCCCACGGGATACATGTGCCACGACTTCGTCACGGTCCGGGTGACGCGCCCGAGCACGCGGTTGAGCAGCCCGCGCTTGTCGAGCTGGCGCTCGAGCTCCGCCTCGTCGTAGTGGCCGGCGCGCATGCGGCGCAGCACCTTGAGGATGCCGACGAGCGCGACGAGGTTGATGAGGCCGATGAGCACGAGGAAGAGGCCCGAGACGCTCGTGCCCCAGACCCCGGTGACCTGCTGCAGGGTGGAGCCGTCGTCCTCGATCGCGCCGGCGAGGGCCCGGACGCCGAAGGCGAGCACCGCGACCATGATGAAGACGACCGACGAGTGGCCGAGGCTGAACCAGAAGCCGACGCTCATCGGGCGCTGCCCCTCGCTCATCAGCTTGCGCGTCGTGTTGTCGATGGCGGCGATGTGGTCGGCGTCGAACGCGTGGCGCATGCCGAGCGTGTAGGCGGTGACGCCGAGGCCGACGCCGAACAGCTGCCCGGCCACCCGGTACTCGTGCGGGGCGACGACGCCGACGAGCAGGCCCCACCCGACGACGTGGAGCAGGAGCACGAAGGCGGCCATGCCGAGCAGGCTGCGACGCTCACCACGGCTCAGTCGCTGGAGCAGGGTGGGGCGGGACCGGGTCGGTGTCAGCGTCACCCTGCCCACGCTAGATGCGACTGGGTCGCATCTGCAACAGGATCAATCAGACACCTGGTTCGGCGACCGGCACCTCGTTGTACGCGTCGACGCGCTCCTGCCCGCTGAGCTCGGCGATGGCGGCCATGACGCGGTCGGTGAGGAGGCGCCGGGCCTTGCCCGCCGGCATGCCGGCATACTCCTCGACGCCGATCGGCGCGCCGAAGCGCACGGTCACCTTGGCCAGCTTGGGGAAGCGCGCGCCGACGGGCTGGATGTCCTCGGTGCCGATGAGCCCGACCGGCACGACGGGCACCTGGGCGGTGAGCGCGAGCCACGCCACACCGGTGCGACCGCGGTAGAGCCGCCCGTCGCGCGAGCGGGTGCCCTCGGGGTAGATGCCGAACGCGTCGCCGTCGCGGAGCAGCTCGAGCGCGGTGTCGAGGCTCTCCTGCGCGGCCGTCGGCGAGTGCCGGTCGACGGGCACCATGCCGACCGCCGTGAAGAAGCCCTTGCGCAGGAAGCCGCCGACCCCCTTGCCCGTCCAGTACTCGTCCTTGGCCAGGAACCGCACCTGGCGCGGTGACGCGAGCGGGATGGCGAAGGAGTCGATGAACGACAGGTGGTTGCTCGCGACGATGACGCCGCCCTCCTTGGGGATGTTCTCCTTGCCCTCGATCGTCGGCCGGTACAGCGCATGGGTGAGCGGGTAGAGCGCGGACCGCCCGAGGCTGTAGAACATGGCTGACAGCCTAGGGCCCGGGCTCAGGCGTGGGCGCGGACCGCCCAGGCCGACGCGCGCACCTCGAACGGCGCGGGTGGCAACAGCTGCCGGCAGCGGTCGCGCAGGGCCGCGCGGGCGGGCTCGGCGAGGCCGTGCACGTAGTCGCCGGCCGGGCCGACGCCGAAGGTGTAGGGCTCCCACCAGTCCTCGAACGTGTCGTGCTTCACGACCACGGTCAGCAGGGAGTCCTCGACGAGGACGAGGCCGGCGGCGTCGCAGAACTGCGCGAGCTGCCCCTCGCGGGCGCCCGGCAGGTCGCCCTCGCCGGTGGCGTCGGGGTCGAGGTCGCGCGCCGCCTGCCAGAACGTGTGCAGCGGCCCGTCGTCCCCGGCGAGGTCCCAGACGCAGGCCGCGACGGTGCCCCCGGGCCGGGTGACCCGACCCATCTCGCGCAGTCCCCCGACGGGGTCACGCATGAAGTGCACGACGAGCTGGGCGAGGGTGACGTCGAAGAGGTCGTCCGGGTAGGGCAGCCGCTCCGCCACCCCGGTCTGGACGTCGAGGGTCGGGAAGCTGCGGCGCAGGGCGGCGATGAAGTGCGAGGAGGGGTCGACCGCCGACACCCCGTCGACGCCCAGCCGGTCGACGAGCACCCGGGTGAGCGCGCCCGTCCCGCAGCCCACGTCGAGCGCCCGACCGGAGCGGGCCACGCCCGACCAGTCGGCGAAGCGCGTGGCGAGCGGGCCGGAGTACCGCCCCATGAAACGGTTGTAGGCCTCTGCCGCAACCTCGAACGTCACGCTGAGACGCTACCGCCGGGCGTCGGGCACCGACGCGAAATGGTCGAGGTCCCAACGCCGTCCGCGACCGGGAACCCGCGGGTCAGTCGCCGAGCTCCTGCACGACGCGGCCGCCGAGCACCTTCTCGATGACGGCCCGGCCGACGTCGCCCGACTGCTCGATGTCCTCGTCGTCGTCGCTCACGGCGGAGTCGTCGGTCATCGGGGCCCGCGGCTCGTCGTCGTCGCTGGGCCGGGTCCCGGCCGAGCGGGAGCGGGCCGCGGCGAACGACTGCCGCACGGCGCTCGCGCCGCGGACGGCTGAGTGGGTCGGCGCCTCGTCCGTCGGTGCGGGCGCTGCTGCCGGCGCGCCGGTCGCGTCCGCGGCGGCAGGCGGCGTGGTCGCGTCGGGAGCCGGTGCGGTCGCCCAGTCGGGGGCGGGGCCCGTGGCCGACCCCCAGCCGGCGTTGTCCTCGAGGGAGCGACCGGCGACCGGGCTGAGCCCGGCGTCCGCGAGCGCCGTGGCGCCCCGCGGGCCGGCGCTGCCACCGCGTCCCGACACGGCCGGACCGGCGTTCGGACCGCTGCTCTGGCCGCTGCTCCGGCCTGCACCGGGGCCGTGGGAGGCGTTCGGGCCGGACGCCCCCACCCCCGGGCCCGACGAGCCCGACGGGCCCGCGGGGCCTGACTCGTGCCCTGCCCCGGCGTCGCCCCACGACGGGCGGGCGCCACCGCCGTCCGGCGACGCGGCCGCCGGGCCGGGCTGTCCGGCATCCTCCGCGGGCATGCCCTTGGTCGGCGGGTCGGGCGGGCCGGGCGGCACCGACCCGGCCGGGGGCGCCACGGGGTGCTGCTGCGAGACCGCCTCGACGTGCACGCCGTCGACGACGGCGTCCACACCGAGCTCGTCGATGAGCGCCTGCCGCACGATGTCCGCGTGGTTGCCGGCCCGGAAGGTCTGCGTCAGCCCGACCGTCGCGATGCCCAGGGTCAGGGTGCGCCCGTCGAAGGCCGTGACCTGCGCGTTCTGCGAGACGAAGGTCCAGGTGAGCCGGCGCATGGTGAAGATCCGCCCGAGCACGTTCGGCCAGGCCCGGCGGATCGCGTCGGTGTCCATGCCGCCCACGGGCGCCGCCGGGGCCCCGCCCGTGGAGGTGCCCGTGGAGGTGCCCGTGGCAGTGCCGGTGGAGGCACCCGGTGCGGTGTCGGGCCCGGCGTCAGCCACTGCGCCAGACCGTGCGTCCGACGGCCCGCCGGACGCCTCGGGCTCACCCTCCGGCGCGGCGCCGGAGAGGTGGGTGGCGGTCACGCCGGGCTCGTCGACCGCCGAGGGACCGCCGACCGACTCCTTGGGTGCCACGACCGGTGGCGCCCCCACCTCGGCGCGAGCCGCGTCGACGCGACCGGCGTCACCGGGTCCACCGGGTCCGCCCGATGCACCGGGTCCGCCGGGTCCCCCCGATCCGCCGGGTGCGGTGGGACCCACCGGACCCGCGGGTGCGGTCGCACCCTCGGTGGCGGGGACGGCCGAGCTGCGCCCGCCACCGCCCATGCCACCGGCCGAGAGGGCCGGACCGTCGCCACGGGTCACACCGCTGGAGGGCGGCGTGTAGTCGGCGACCGTGCGCGCGGGAGCCGAGACGACCGGACCACCCGGGGCCGCAGCGGGCGTGGCGGGCGGGGCCGGAGGTGCGCTCAGCGGCATACCGACGGGCGGAGCGGCCGGTGCCACGTCACCGCGGGCGGCACTGGGGACCCCACCGACGTCGAGCCGGCGCTCCAGGCGGTCGAGGCGGGCGGCATACCCCTGCTCCCCGGAGGCAGCGGGCAGCAGGATGCGCGCGCAGATCAGCTCGAGCTGGAGGCGGGGGGCGGTGGCCCCGGTCATCTCGGTGAGCCCGGTGTTGACGATGTCGGCGGCGCGGGAGAGCGCGCCGGGCCCGAACGCGGACTGCTGCACGCGCATCCGCTCGAGCTGGTCCTCGGGCACCCCGCGGAGCACCTGCGAGACGCCCTCGGGCACGGCGGCGACGATGATGAGGTCACGCAGCCGCTCGAGGAGGTCCTCGACGAACCGGCGGGGGTCGTGACCCGACTCGATGACCTTGTCGACCTGCCGGAACGTCGCGGCGCCGTCGCCGGCCGCGAGCGCGTCGACGGTGCTGTCGAGCAGCTCCTCGTCGGTGAAGCCGAGCAGCGACACGGCGCCGTCGTAGGTCAGGCCCTCGGGACCCGACCCGGCGATGAGCTGGTCGAGCACCGAGAGCGAGTCGCGCACCGACCCGCCGCCAGCCCGCGTGACGAAGCTGAGCACGCCCGGCTGGGTCGCGACGTGCTCGGACTCGAGGAGGCGCTCCATGTAGCTCGTCAGCTTGGCCGGCGGCACGAGGCGGAACGGGTAGTGGTGCGTGCGCGAGCGGATGGTGCCGATGACCTTCTCCGGCTCGGTCGTCGCGAAGACGAACTTCACGTGCTCCGGCGGCTCCTCGACGATCTTGAGCAGCGCGTTGAAGCCCTGCGGCGTCACCATGTGCGCCTCGTCGATGATGTAGATCTTGAAGCGGCTCTGCGCCGGGCCGTAGCTGGCCCGCTCGCGCAGGTCGCGCGCGTCGTCGACGCCACCGTGGCTCGCCGCGTCGATCTCGATGACGTCGACCGAGCCCGACCCGCCGCGGGCCAGGGCGACGCACGAGTCGCACGTGCCGCACGGCGTGGGCGTCGGGCCCTGCTCGCAGTTGAGGCAGCGTGCGAGGATGCGCGCGCTCGTCGTCTTGCCGCAGCCGCGGGGGCCGCTGAAGAGGTAGGCGTGGTTGACCCGACCCGTGCGCAGCGCCTGCATGAGCGGCTCCGTCACGTGCTCCTGGCCGATGACGTCGGCGAAGCTCTCGGGCCGGTAGCGGCGGTACAGGGCGGTGGCCATGCCCGAAACCCTAACCGTCGGGGCCGACGCCGGGAACGCGGCCGAGCGGCACATCGGACCGGCAGCCGGGACGCCGGCAGGTGAACAGGTTCTTACGGGCCGCAGGTCGAGGAGGCGGCTGTCAGCGGGTATGCCTAGGCTCGATGTACCGGTTCGCAGCGCACCGTGCGCCTGCGGCCCATGGAGGAGGTCACCCCATGCCCGGCCCGACCTGGGACGCCGACACGATCGTCGCCCGCTACGACGAGGTGCGAGCCCACACCGAGACGCTCGCCGCCCCGCTCTCGCCCGAGGACCAGACCGTCCAGTCGATGCCGGACGTGTCGCCGACGAAGTGGCACCGCGCCCACGTGACGTGGTTCTTCGAGACGTTCGTGCTCGCGCAGCACGAGCCGTCGTTCACGCCGTTCCAGGACCAGTACTGGTTCCTCTTCAACAGCTACTACGAGGGCGTCGGGCCCCGGTACGCCCGCGCCGAGCGGGGCCACATCACGCGCCCGGGCGCCCACGACGTCGGCCTCTACCGCGCCGACGTCGACGCGCGGGTGCGCGACCTCGTGACGACCCTCGACGGCGGCTCGCTCGAGAAGCTCGCCCCGACGATCGAGCTCGGCTTCCACCACGAGCAGCAGCACCAGGAGCTGCTCCTCATGGACATCAAGCACGTGCTCTCCGTCAACCCCCTCCAGCCCGTGTATGCCGGCACCCCCCTCGCGCCGTCCGCGCCCGACGCGCTCGGCTGGGTCGACGTCGAGGGCGGCCTCGTCGAGGTGGGGCACCGCGGGGGCGGGTTCGGCTTCGACAACGAGCTGCCCCTGCACCAGCAGTGGCTCGAGCAATACCGGCTCGCCGACCGGCTCGTGACGAACGGCGAGTGGCTCGACTTCATGGCCGACCGGGGCTACGAGCGCCACGAGCTGTGGCTCTCTGACGGCTGGGGGAAGGTGCGCGACGAGGGCTGGCGCGCGCCCTTCTACTGGCGCGAGGTCGACGGCGTCTGGTTCGAGCACACGCTGAGCGGCACCCGGCCGGTCGACCCGGGACTGCCGGTCAGCCACGTCAGCCACTACGAGGCCGACGCCTACGCGACGTGGGCCGGAAAGCGGCTGCCCACCGAGGGCGAGTGGGAGCACGCGGTGGTGGCCGACGGCCAGGTCGAGCCGTCGCCGGAGGCCGCCAACCTCGCCGACCGCACGACCTTCCACCCGCGCCCGGCCGGTCCGGCGACCGGCCACCTGCGCCAGGTCTTCGGCGACTGCTGGGAGTGGACGAGCTCGGCCTACCTCGCCTACCCGGGCTACCACCCGCCGGCCGGCGCCATCGGTGAGTACAACGGCAAGTTCATGTCGGGCCAGATGGTCCTGCGCGGCGGGTGCGCACTGACCCCGCCCGGGCACGCCCGGCTCAGCTACCGCAACTTCTTCCCGCCCGGCTCGCGCTGGGCCCTGAGCGGCGTGCGCCTCGCCGACGGCGGTGCGCGCCGGTGAGCCGGCCCGAGCCCGTGGTCACCGTCGCCCTCGACCCCGACTGGGCGGCCGGCGCGCTCGTCGCCGACGTGCGCCGCGGCCTGGGGTCGCAGCCGCGCACGCTGCCGCCGAAGTGGCTCTACGACGACGCCGGTTCCGACCTCTTCGACCGCATCACGCGGCTGCCGGAGTACTACCCGACCGAGTGCGAGCGGGCGATCCTGCGCGAGCACGCCGACGACATCGTGTCCGCCTGCGACGCGACGACGGTCGTGGAGCTCGGCAGCGGCACGAGCGACAAGACGCGCACCCTGCTCGACGCCTTCGCGGCGGCCGGCAGCCTCGAGCGCTTCGTCCCCGTCGACGTCTCGGAGCAGACGCTGCGCGATGCCGCCGCCATGCTGTCCGAGCGCTATCTTGCCGTGCGGGTCGAGGCGCTCGTGGGCGACTTCACCCTGCACCTCGGCCACCTGCCCCGCGGTGGACGCCGGCTCGTCGCCTTCCTCGGCGGCACGATCGGCAACTTCTACGTCGAGGAGCGCGCGGCCTTCCTCGGGGCCCTGCACGACAGCCTCGAGCCGGGCGACTGGTTCCTGCTCGGCACCGACCTCGTCAAGAGCACCGACCGGCTCATCGCCGCGTACGACGACGCCGAGGGCGTCACGGCGGCGTTCGTGACGAACGCCCTGCACGTGCTGAACCGCGAGCTCGGCGCCGACTTCGACGTCGAGGCGTTCTCCTACGTGCCGTTCTGGGACCCGCGCCAGGAGCGGATGGACCTGCGCCTGCGGGCCGACATGCCGCACCGCGTGACGATCCCGGGTGCCGACCTCGTCGTCGACCTCGCCCACGGCGAGGAGATCCGCGTGGAGATCTCGACGAAGTTCCGCCCGGAGCGGCTGCGCGACGAGCTGGCCGCCGCGGGCTTCGAGGCGGAGCGCACGTGGACCGACCCGGCCGACGAGTTCGCCCTGACCCTGGCCCGCCGACTCCCCTAGCCCACCCCCCAGCCGGGTCGCCCTCCGGAGGGGGGCGGATTGGGCGATCGGGCGAGGCGTGGGCGAGACTGGTGCGACTCGAGTACGACACGACGTAGGAGACGCCCGCATGACCCCTCGCACCCTCTACCGCCGCCTCGCCCTCGCGGAGGTCGTGACGTGGGCCCTGCTCCTGCTCGGCATGGTGCTCAAGTACGGGACGAGGACGACCGACCTGGGCGTGCGCGTCTTCGGCCTCGTGCACGGCGTCGTCTTCATCGCCTTCTGCCTCGTGACGGTGCTGCTCTGGGTCAACCAGCGCTGGAGCGCCCGCGAGGGCGTGCTCGGGCTGCTCAGCGCCGTCCCGCCCTTCCTCACCGTGTGGTGGGAGCGCCGCCTCGAGCGTCGGGGTCGGCTCGACGGCGGCTGGCGCCTCGGCCGCGACGGCGAGGCGCCGCGCAACCCCGCCGAGCGAGTGGTGGCCGCGCTGCTCGCGCGCCCGCTCGTGGCCGTGGGCGTCGGCATCGTGGCCGTGCTCGCCCTGACCGGCGTGGCCCTCGTCGTCGGCCCGCCCGTCGGCAAGCAGGGCTGACCACTCCCCGAGGGGGCCGGCGCCCCAGCCGGTCAGCGCGCTCGGAGGCACACGGCATACGGTGACGTGGGAGCTCGACCGGATCGAGGAGCACGACGAAGGGACGGGTGGATGGCTGCGGTCGCGGTGCTGACCGGCGAGGTGCGGGCGGTGGGCGTCGGCAAGACGATCGACGAGACGACCCTGCTGCTGCCCACCGACGTCACGGCCGACCCGGGCGAGTGCGTCGTGCTGCGCGGGCCGAACGGGTCGGGAAAGACGACGCTGCTGCGGATCATCGGCGGCCTGCTCGCGCCGACGACGGGCACCGCGACGATCGGTGGCCGCGACGCCGACGAGCGCGACCGCGCGGTGCGCGCCGCCGTCGCCGCCCTGCTCGGCGCCCCGACGACGTATCGCGACCTCACCCTCATCGACCACCTCGTCCTCATCGACTCGACGTGGGGCGCGGAGCCCGCGACCTCCGACGAGCGCGGCATGGCCCTGCTCGACCGCCTCGGCGTGGCCCACCTCGACGACCGTTTCCCGCACGAGCTCTCCTCCGGCCAGGAGCAGCTCTTCCGCCTCGCCCTGACCTTCGCCCGCCCCGCGAGCGTCGTGCTGCTCGACGAGCCCGAGCAGCGCCTCGACACCGCCAAGCGCCAGGTCGTCGCCGAGCTGCTCCGCGAGCGCACGGCCGCGGGCGCCACGGTCGTCATGGCGTGCCACGACCCCGAGCTCACGGCGAGCCTCGCCACCCGGGTCGTCGACGTCGTGCCGGCCCGGTGACCGGGGCGCCCGCGATGAGCTCCCCCACCGAGCCGGACCCCGACCAGCCCGACGGCGTCGCTCTCGCCGAGTACGACGACCACGACCTGCTCGGCCAGGCCGACTGGGTCATCGGCGGCGAGGCCGCGCGCAAGGCACGCCAGCAGGGGCTCTATGCCGGCTACGTCCTCTTCCTCGGCGCCCTCGTCTACGGGCTGCCGATCGTGCAGACGGTGTTCCGCACGACCGATGCCGGCTCGCTCGGTGAGCAGCTGCGCTCGCCCGTGGCGATCGCGCTCCTGCTCGCCTCGGTGGCGGCGCTGCTCGGCGCCGTCGTCTTCGCCGGCCGCTTCCGGGGCCCGGTCGTGCCGCCGATGCCGTGGATCGACCTCGTGCTCGCCGCACCCCTCGACCGGGCGCTCGCGCTGCGGCGCTGGTGGCGCTATGCCGCCGTCGGCGGCCTCTTCGGCGGGGCGCTCAGCGGCCTGACGATCGGCGCCGGGCTCGCCTTCGCCCAGCTCGCCGGCATCGGCACGATCGTCGTCACCACCCTCGTGGGCACCGCGCTCGGCGTGCTCACGGTCCGGCTCTGGCTGTGGTCGCAGGTGCGCTCCTGGCCCGGCCCCGACCGCAGCCTCACCCTGCTCTGGCGCGTGCCCGACGCCCTGCGCGAGCTGCACGCCGAGTCGCTCCGCGCGCACTCGGCCAACACCTCGACCGTGGCGGGGTCGGCCCTCACCGGCAACCTGCGCACCGCCCGGCTCGCGCTGACCCGCCCGGTCCACCACGGCCGGTCGGCCCGGCTGCGCGGCGGCCGACCCTTCGGCGTGCTCGTGCGCCGCGACGTCCTCGGGCTGCGCCGCACGCCGGGTGCGTTCCTCTCGGGCCTCGGCCTCACCCTGCTCGGCGCCGCGATCGTCACGTGGGCGTTCACCCAGCCGGCCGCCCCGAGCATCGCCGCGACGATCGGCCTGCTGCCGCTCTACCTCGGCTTCGGGGCGTGGGCCGAGGGGCTGCGCCTGCAGGCCGACAACGTCGGCACGCCCTCGCTGCTCGGCACCGGCGAGGTGACCGAGGCCGTGGCCCACGCCGTCGTGCCGACGGTCCTCACGGCCGTCGTGCTCGGCGGCTGGCTCGCCGTCGCCGCGGCGTCGGGCACGCTCACCGTGACGACCCTCCTGTCGCTGTGGCTCGTGCTCGTGCTCGTCGTGGCCGGCAACGTGCTCGCCGCCTTCCGTGGGTCACCGACCTTCATGCTGCGACCCCAGGTCGTCATCACCTGGTACGCCGTTCCCGCCCTCACCGTCGTCGTCCTCGGCTCGCTCGTGGCGGTGTTCACCAAGTCCGGCAGCTACACGTGGCTCTCCGCCGTCAGTTGGATCGTCTACGCCGTGCTCGCGTGGGCGGTCTCGCGGGTGCGCCGGCTCACCTTCGAGCACCGCGCCTGAGCGCGCGCGACATCCCGGTCGCGGCCGCGGGCGGCCACTCGTTAGGTTCGGGTGCATGAGCGAGCTGCGCACCCGCGACGTCGTCGAGTCCGACCTGCCTGCCGTCCTCACGATCCGCGGCCGCTCGTTCGGTCCGCTGGGCAGCGGGGGCGACACGTGGTGGCAGCGGGTCTCGGCCGAGACGCTGGGCGGCCGGATGATCGCCGTCGTCGACGAGAACGACACGATCCTCGGGGCCGGGCGGATCCGGCCGTTCGAGCAGGCCTGGGGCGGCCGTCACCTGCGCATGGGCGGGGTGGCCGGCGTCTACGTCGAGCCGAGCGCCCGGGGCCGCGGCGTCGCCACCGCGCTGACCCGCGCGCTCATCACGCGCATGGGCGAGCTCGGTGACGTCGTCTCGTGCCTCTTCCCGACGACCGCCACGCTCTACCGCCGCTCGGGTTTCGAGGTCGGCGGCACCCAGACCCGCACCACGTATGCCGGCCACCACCTCCGCTCCCTCGGCGCCCTCGGCGGGCGCTCGGGTGGCGACACCACGGTGCGCAGCGCCACACCGGACGATGCGGCGGCCCTCCACGCGCTCGCCCGCGAGGCGCAGTCGCGGCATGCCGTGAGCGGCCCGATGCTGCCCTCGGTGGCACGGCTGGCGGAGGAGCTCGGTGGGGGCGAGCTCACGAGCTACGTCGTCGACGACGGCTTCGTCGTCTACGACCTGTCGGAGGACGCCCTGACGGTCGAGCAGCTCGTGGCGGGCTCGCCCGCGACGGCCGCGGCGCTCTGGGGCGTCGTCGGGTCGGGCTCGTCGGCCATCCCGACCGTGCACACCCACCTCGACCCGCGCGACCCGGTGGCGCTCGCCCTCGGCGGCCTCCCGGCGGCCGAGGTGCGCCAGGTCCCGTGGATGGGCCGGGTCATCGACCTGGCCGCAGCCGTCGCCGGCCGTGGTTTCGCGGCCCCCCTCGTGGCGGAGGCGGAGCTCGTCGTCGACGACGCCGAGGCACCCGCCAACGCCGGCGCCTGGCACCTCGAGGTCCGGCACGGACGGGGCACGGCGACCCGCACCGGCGACCAGGCTGCCGGCTCGGCCCTGCACGTCGGGGCTCGCGGCCTCTCGGCGCTGTGGTGCGGCTGGTCGGTCTCGCGGCTCCGGCAGGCCGGGCTCGCGACCGGCGGCACCGCCGCAGGCGATGCCGCCCTCGACGCCGTCTTCGCCTGCACGCCCTACATCACCGAGTACTTCTGAGCCGCCGCCCTCCTGGGCGGCCGCCTCTTGGACGCCGCCGCAGCGGGTCGAGGTGAAATCTCGCCACCCGGCGCGGCGGCACACCTCGACCCACAGCCGACCCCAGCGGGTCGAGGTGGGATCTCGCTGCCCGGCACGGCCGTACACCTCGAACCAGGGGCGGCGGGAACCGACCGGTCAGGCGGAGGCGTGCTCCCGGGTCTGGGGCTCGCGCACCGACGGCAGGGCGAGGAGGGCGACGACGGCCATGGCCCCGACGACGAGCAGCGAGCGCAGGATGCCGACGTGGTCGCCGAGGAAGCCGAGCAGGGGCGGGCCGGCGAGGAAGGCGGTGTAGCCGATCGTCGACACGACGCTCATCCGGGCGGCGGCGCGCGCCGGGTCGTCGGCGGCCGCACTCATGCCGACCGGGAAGCCGAGGCTCGCCCCGACGCCCCAGATCGCCGCACCGACGAAGGCCAGCACCGGGCCGCCGAAGACGACGAGGACGCAGCCGACGACGGCGGCGACGAAGAGGACCCGCAGCACGGGCACCCGGCCGCGGCTGTCGAGCACGCGGGTGCCGACGAGCCGGCCGGCCGTCATCGCGGTGAGGAAGACGGCGAACCCGACGACGCCGACCCAGCGCTCTAGGCCGTAGCCGTCGGCGAGCGCGACGCCGATCCAGTCGTTAGCCGTGCCCTCGGTGAAGGCGGCCGCCAGCACGACGACGCCGATGAGGAGCGTGCGCGGCTCGCGCCAGGCCGACGCGATGCCGGCCTTCTGCTTGACCTCGGCGCCGGACTCGTCGACCTCGACCGAGCGGGGCAGGAAGGCGCGGAGGAACCACGGCGTCACGGCGAGCACCATGACGACGACCCCCACGAGGTGGGCGAAGATCGAGACGTGCAGGGCCGAGAGACCGGCGCCGACGAGCGCGCTGACGACGGTGCCGCCGCTGAAGGCCGCGTGGAAGCGGGGCATGATCGCCCGGCCGAGCAGCCGCTCGACCGAGGCGCCCTCGAGGTTCATGCCGACGTCGAAGACGCCGACCCCGATGCCGACGAGGAAGAGCCCGGCCATGACGACCGCGCGCTCGTGCACGAGGTCGACGCCGATGCCGACCCCGACGAGGCCGACGCTCTGCACCGCGGCGGCCCCGAGGAGCGTGCGGGCCGCGCCGAGGTGGTGGACGATCCACCCCGAGAGGGGCAGGCCGAGCACCGACCCCAGCGACGCCGCGAGGAGCGTGACGCCGAGCTCGCCGGCGGAGAGGCCGAGCTCGTGCTTGAGGTCCGGCACGCGGGAGGCGAAGGCCGCGAAGGCCGCCCCGTTGACGGCGAAGGCCGTGAAGACGGCGTTGCGGGCGGTGCGGACGACGGGTGCCGGCGGGGCGCTGGCGGCGGCGGACATGCGACAAGCCTCTCAGTGGGACGAACCGGTTTCGAATCGATTCGACTCGAAACGTTTCGATAGCATGCCTCCCATGGTCGCCCACGGTCAAGCCCGCCCGACGCTCCGCGACGTCGCCGACCGCGCGGGCGTCTCGGTGTCGACCGCGTCGCTCGTCTTCAGCGGCAAGGGTCCGGTGGCGACCGCCACGGCCGAGCGGGTGCGCGCGGCCGCCGACGACCTCGGCTTCACCGGCCCCAACCCACTGGCCTCCTCGCTGCGCCAGGGCCGCGCCGGTGCCGTCGGCGTGCTCGTCGAGGGCCGGCTGCAGGCGGCGTTCCGCGACCCGTTCGCCGTCGCCGTGCTCGACGGGCTCGCCGAGGAGCTCGAGCGCGTGCCGACCGGCATGCTGCTGCTCGCCCAACCCAGCGACGACGTCGACGCCGTCGTGCCCCAGCTCGCCGGCCTCGCCCTCGACGCCGTCGTCTTCTCCCTCTGCGGGCCGGGTGACCACCCGGCCGTCGACCACCTGGCCGCGCGCGGCATCCCGATGTTCAGCACCGGCGTGCCTGCCGACCGCCGCGTGACCCAGGTGCGCATCGACGAGCGGGCCGCGTTCGCCGAGGTGTCGCGGCACGTCCGGTCCCTCGGGCACCGCCGGGTCGCGTCGGTCGCGATGCCGCTCGGCCCGATGGGCGAGCCCGGCCCGATCCGCGAGGAGCGCGTGCGCGAGGCGGACGTCCAGATCCCGAGCATCGGCAGGACACTCGGCTTCCGCGACGTCTTCGGCCCCGACGCCCCCGTCGTGCAGACCGGCGACGGCTCGTCCGTCGAGGGCGGGATCGCCATGGGCCGCGCCCTGCTCGACGTGCCGGCTGCCGAACGCCCGACCGCCGTCGTCGCCCAGTCGGACGTCATCGCCGCCGGCGTCATCGTCGCGGCCGAGGAGCTCGGCCTGCAGGTGCCCACTGACGTCAGCGTCACCGGTTTCGACGGCGTCGACCTGCCCTGGCTCCCGCACCGCATCACGACGATGGATCAGCAGGGTCGCGCGCGCGGGCGCCTCATCGGCACCCTCGTGCGGCGGCGCCTCGACGGCACGCGGCCGCGGAGCACCACCTCCGCGGTGACGCTCCGCGAGGGCACCACGACGGCCCCACCGCGCGACGGGGCCTGACGGCATAGGCCGGCATCCGGGGGAAAAGGGACACCCCGCGTACCTGGAAGAGCTCTCCTACCCTTGCTGCATTCCTGCCCTGGGGGAGTTCGGAGAGGTACCACCACGCGGGGTGCCGACGGCCAGTATATGCCGGGGCTCCGTCAGCCGGAAATCCGCCCGGCCGCGCGGCGGGACCTTCGCCTCTGGCGGGCGTCCGGGGTCCCGGCGAGGGTGGAGGAGCCGAAGGAGGTCGCCATGTCGACCGTGCAGGAGCACCGCTCCGAACCCCCAGACCCTTCCACTCCGGCCGCTCCCGCCGAACCGGCCACGCAGCCCGCCCGTGCGCCGGGGTGGCTGCTTCCCGTCGGCACCGGCGTGACCGGACTGCTCGTCGCCGCCGCGACGTTCGTCGTGTCGGACGCCGACGTCGCGGCAGCCTGCTGGACCGCGGGCTTCACGCTCGTCCTCGTCGCGCTCGTCGTCGCCGTCGTGGGCACGGTCCACCGGCGCGGCGACCGGCTCTCGGCGCTGCCGACGAGCCGGGCCGGGTGGGTCGCGCTGGCCTGCTTCGCCACCGGCGCGGTCCTGCTCGCGACACCCGTCGCCGTGATCAGCCTCGGTCTCGGACTCGTCGCCGGGGTCGCCGGGCTCGAAGCGGTGGCCCGGCAGCGGGAGCGTTCGCTCGCCGTCATCGTGCTGCCGCTGCTCGGCGCCACGTTCGTGCTCGCCTTCGTGCTCGGCGAGGTCCTCCTCGGGCACGAGTGACGGGACGACGACGGCCCCCGGCGCGCTGGGCGCGACGGGGGCCGTCTCGGGCGGAGGATGGGGGATTTGAACCCCCGAGGGTTTTATCCCAACACGATTTCCAATCGTGCGCACTAGGCCACTATGCGAATCCTCCGTGGGGGAGGCTACCCGAGTCAGGGCCCGCCCAAGAAATCGGCGACCTGAGACCGGATTGCCGCGCGCCGACCGCGCCTGAAAGCATCCGGTCATGTCGCTCGCCGCACTCCACCGCCGCAACCTGCTCAAGGAGATCGACCTGACGCCGGAGGAGTTCCGGGCGCTGCTCGACCTCGCCGCCGACCTCAAGGCCGCCAAGCGCGAGGGACGGGAGGAGCGGCGCCTCTCCGGCAAGAACGTCGCGCTGCTCTTCGAGAAGACCTCGACGCGCACCCGCTGCGCCTTCGAGGTGGCCGCCGCCGACCAGGGCGCGAGCACGACCTACCTCGACCCGAGCGGGTCGCAGATGGGCCACAAGGAGTCGGCCAAGGACACGGCGCGCGTGCTCGGCCGCTTCTACGACGGCATCGAGTACCGCGGGTCGGGCCACGACGTCGTCGAGACGCTCGGCGCCCACGCCGGCGTGCCGGTCTGGAACGGCCTGACCGACGACTGGCACCCGACGCAGTCGCTCTGCGACGCCCTGACGATGCGCGAGCACGCCGGCAAGCCCGACGCGGAGATCGCCTACGCCTACGTCGGCGACGCGCGCTTCAACATGGGCAACTCGCTGCTCGTGACGGGCGCGATCCTCGGGATGGACGTGCGCATCGTGGCGCCGCGGTCGTTGTGGCCCGCCGACGACGTCGTCGCCGTCGCGAGGAGGTATGCCGCCGAGACCGGCGCGCGCGTCACGCTCACCGAGGACGTGGCGGAGGGGGTGCGCGGCGTCGACTTCGTGCACACCGACGTCTGGGTCTCGATGGGCGAGCCGGCCGAGGTCTGGGCCGAGCGCATCGACCTGCTCATGCCCTACCAGGTCAATGCCGAGTTGCTCGCCCTGACGGGCAACCCCTCGGTGCGCTTCATGCACTGCCTCCCCGCCTTCCACGACCTCGAGACGAAGGTCGGCGTCGACGTGCACGAGCGCTTCGGGATCAAGGAGCTCGAGGTGACCGACGACGTCTTCGAGTCGGACGCCTCGGTCGTCTTCGACCAGGCCGAGAACCGGATGCACACCATCAAGGCGCTCATGGTCGCTACGATGGTCCAGCTCTGACCCGGTCCCGCGTGATGCGTTCGGTCCCGTGACCGCGGTTCGGTCCCGTGACCTGTCGCGGGACCGAACCCGCACGGCCGGACCGAGCACGACCCGTGGCGCGGAACCGCCTCGAGGGATCAGCCCTCGACGGTGATCGTCGGGCACTGGCGCAGCGTCTGGGTGGGCGCCGGCACCACCGGCACCTTCCCGAAGCTCTTCCACGCCTGGCCGACGACGAGGTCGACCGTGTCGCCCTTGCGCTTGTCGTTGACGTAGACGGCCTGCGGCACGTGCGTCTTGAGCAGGCGCGCCGAGGCCGCCCCCTCCGGGCCGAACCGGATCTGCGCGACCTGCTTGACGCCGGCGTCCTTGGGGTCGTTGCCGATCGCCTTGACCGTGAAGCCGCGGGTGCGAGCACCCTTGGCGACCGCGGCCGCGAGACCGCGGCGGTTCGTCGAGTTGTAGACGTTGAGGCTGACGTCGGCGGGGCGCAGCGGGTCGACGGGCGGCACCGTCGTGCACGGGCCCGGTTGGGGCGTGGTGTCGCGGAAGTAGGTCGACGCGTAGTAGAACGCGCCGCCCAGGCTGAGCAGGACGATCGCGATGACGATCGTCGATCGGCGCTGACGTCGCACGCCGTAGCGGCGCTCGTCGGCGTCACCGGCGTTCGGCATCCGCCCTCCTTCGGTCCTGGGCAGCCACGGTCGCGCCGCCTCGTGTCAGGAGAGTACGAGGACTCGGGCGTGAAGGACAGGACGTTGCTGCAGCGCGGCGCGCAGGGCCCGGTGCAGGCCGTCCTCGAGGTAGAGCTCACCCTCCCACTCCACGCAGTGCGGGAAGAGGTCGCCGTAGAAGGTCGAGTCGTCGGCGAGCAGGCCGCGCAGGTCGAGCGTGCTCTTCGTCGTGATGAGCTCGCCGAGCTGCACCACCCGGGGCGGCACGTTCGACCAGTCCTTCGTCGTCTCGAGCCCATGGTCGGGGTAGGGGCGGGAGTCACCGACGGCCTTGAAAATCACCGGGTCAGCATAGACAGCCCCGGCGCGACGGCGCCGACTAGAGTCGAGCCGTGACCCAGAGCGCGGCATCACCGGAGAGCCCTGACAGCACGCAGATCGACGAGATCCGCGCCGGCTACGCCTTCGGGGACGGGGGTGTGCTCAAGCTCGGCGCGGCCGTCGTCGACGGGGTGGCGCACGCCGACGCGCCCGTCCAGATCCCGCTCAGCGTGCTCAACCGGCACGGCCTCGTCGCCGGCGCCACGGGCACCGGGAAGACGAAGACCCTCCAGCTGATGGCCGAGCAGCTCTCCGAGCAGGGCGTGCCCGTCTTCCTCGCCGACCTCAAGGGCGACCTCTCCGGGCTCGCGACGCCTGGCGAGGGCGGGGAGAAGATCACCGCCCGCGCGAGCGACGTCGGCATGGCGTGGACGGCGACGGCATACCCCACCGAGTTCTTCACCCTCGGCGGGAAGGGCGACGGCATCGCGATCCGCGCGACGATCACCGGCTTCGGCCCGACCCTGCTCAGCAAGGTCCTCGGCCTCAACGACACGCAGGAGAGCAGCCTCGGGCTGATCTTCCACTACGCCGACAAGAACGGCCTGGCGCTGCTCGACCTCAAGGACCTCCGCGCCGTCATCAGCCACCTGACGTCCGACGAGGGCAAGGCCGACCTCAAGGAGCTCGGCGGCCTCTCGAGCGCGACCGCCGGGGTCATCCTGCGCAACCTCATCACCTTCGAGGACCAGGGCGCCGGCGACTTCTTCGGTGAGCCGGAGTTCGAGACAAGCGACCTGCTGCGCACCGCGGCCGACGGGCGCGGCATCATCTCGTGCCTCGAGCTGCCGCAGGTGCAGGACCGCCCGCAGCTCTTTTCGACCTTCCTCATGTGGCTGCTCGCCGACCTCTTCCACGACCTGCCGGAGGAGGGTGACGTCGACAAGCCCAAGCTCGTCTTCTTCTTCGACGAGGCGCACCTGCTCTTCGACGACGCGAGCAAGGCGTTCCTGCAGGCCATCGAGCAGACGGTGCGGCTCATCCGCTCCAAGGGCGTCGGCGTGTTCTTCGTGACCCAGTCGCCCAAGGACGTGCCCGCCGGGGTGCTCGCCCAGCTCGGCAACCGCGTCCAGCACGCGCTGCGCGCCTTCACCCCCGACGACGCCAAGGCGCTCAAGCAGGCGATCGCGACCTACCCGCACACGGCGTACGACATGGAGAAGCTGCTGACGAGCCTCGGCATCGGGGAGGCCGTCGTGACCGTGCTCTCCGAGCGGGGCGTGCCCACGCCCGTCGCGTGGACGCGGATGAAGGCGCCCAACTCGCTCATGGACCCCTCCCCCACCCCGACGATGGATGCCGTCATCGGCGCCTCCGCGATCGCCGGCAAGTACGCGGCGGTCGTCGACCGCGAGTCCGCCTACGAGCTGCTCGCGCAGCGGTTGCAGGCGGTCCCGGCGACGCCGGCTCCCAGCGCCCCCGCGCCCGCTCCTGTCCCCGGCCCGAGCGCTCCGGCCCCGGAGCCCCGCGCGCCGCGGGCGCCCAAGGAGGAGCCGGGCCTGCTCCAGCAGGTCGCGGGCAGCTCCGCCTTCCGCTCGATGCTGCGCTCGGCCGGCACCGTCATCGGCCGCGAGATCACCCGCAGCCTGTTCGGCACCCGCAGGCGCTGAGCCCATCTTGCGAGAGCGTCCGCGGGGCGCATCGGCAAGCAGTGGCGAGCGGTTCGCGGGCCGCTGGTCGGCTCCGACCCTCGACAGGCCGCCGACGCGGCGGCACGGACGGGTACGCGACTAGACAGACGCGGCCACGACCGCTGGGCACGCACCGGTGCCCCTCGTGGCTGCCGGGACAGGACTGCCATGACGGACATGCCGAGCGAGCGCGACCTCGAGGACGTCGCGCGCTCCCGGGAGGCGCGCCTCCAGACGATCATCAACGACCTCGTCCGCGAGGGCGGGCGGTCGCAGCCCGAGGTCGTTCAGGCCCTGACCGCGGCCATCGAGAGCGACGGCCTCGGCACCCGGCCCGAGCCGTGGCTCGACGCGGTCGCCGACGAGATCGCGCAGGGAAACGCCTACGTCGTCTCGTCGCACGCCGCCCAGGTGACGGACGTGCCGCACCCCTCGACCGAGACTCCCTCGGAGACGATCGACTGAACGGTCAGGCGTCGAGCTCGACGTCGTCGAGGTCGCCGTCGACGTCGGCGAAGTAGCTGATGATCCGGATGTCGGGCTCGTCGAGCACCTGGAGCACGAGCTGGCGCAGCTGGACCACCTCGCCGTTGGCGAGGCGGATCCGCTTCGTGCGCCCCCGGGTCGGGTCGGTGTCGTGCCGCTCCCACCACTCCACCGTCGCGGGGTTCGCGCGGAAGATCTCGTCGAGGATCCGCGTGAACGACGGGTCGTCGGGGTGGCGCGCATACGCCTCGCGGAAGAGGGCGAGCTGGTCGGCCGCCTCCTGCTCCCAGTCGACGAAGAGGGTGCGCGCGGCCGGGTCGCAGCAGTAGAACCACAGGAGGTTGCGCTCCCGCTTGGCGCGCTTGCCCTCCCAGTCGGTGAAGAGCTGGCAGGCCGTGTGGTTCGCGCCGAGCACGTCCCACCGGGCGCCCACGACGTAGGCGGGGTTGGGGTCGAGGGCGTCGAGCATCTCCTCGAGCTCCTCCGAGAGCTCCTCCTGCTCCGAGGGCCGGCGCGACGGCGTGCCGCTCGCGAGGGCGTGCAGGTGGGCGCGCGCGTCCGCGTTGAGCCGGAGTGCCCGGGCGAGGCCGTCGAGCACGCTCTTGCTCGGGCGCAGGTCGCGGCCACGCTCGATGATGTCGTAGTAGGCGACGGAGATGTCGGCCAGCTCGGCGACCTCCGTGCGGCTGAGCCCGACCCGGCGGCGGCCCTTCGCGCGCTTGATGCCGACCTCCTCGGGGGCGAGCTCGTGGCGCCGGGCGCGCAGGAACTCACCGAGGGGCGAGGGCGTGCGCACGCTGAGGGGGACGTCCGTGGTCATGGCGCTCATCCTGCCAGTGCGGCGACCGTGTCCACGCCTCGCGGACCTTCCCGCATCCCACGGCGGCCGAGAACGACGAAGGACCCGACGGTGAAGCATGTCGGGTCCTTCGTCGATCTGGCGGTGGCGGTGGGATTTGAACCCACGGTGGAGTCACCCCCACACACGCTTTCGAGGCGTGCTCCTTAGGCCGCTCGGACACGCCACCGGGAGAGACCTTACCCGAGCCTGCGGCCCTCGAAGAAATCGACGAGCAGGGCCGCCGACTCCTCGGCGCGCACCCCCCCGACGACGTCGACGGCGTGCGTGGCGAGCCGGTCGCGCGTCAGGTCCCAGACGGAGCCGCACGCCCCGGCCTTGGGGTCCCAGGCGCCGAAGACGACCCGCTCGACCCGCGCCGCCATGGCCGCGCCGGCGCACATGACGCACGGCTCCAGCGTCACGACGAGGGTGCACCCGTCCAGCCGCCACGTGTTCAGCCGGTCCGCCGCCTCGCGCAGGGCGACGACCTCGGCGTGCCCGGTGGGGTCGCCGCGCTCCTCCCGCACGTTGTGGCCGCGCCCGACGACGGCCCCGTCGCGCGCGACGACGAGCGCGCCGACGGGGACGTCCTGCGAGCGCGCCGTGGCGGCGGCGAGCTCGAGGGCCTGGCCCATCCAGGCGGCATACGTCTCGGGCGTGGGCACTGCACGCTCGTCGGGGGAGTCGGATCGCTTCGCCACGCGATAAGTTTCCACCCATGGACGTCCATGTCGCAGACCACCCGCTCATCGCCCACAAGCTGACCTACCTGCGCGACAAGCGGACCGACAGCCCGACCTTCCGGCGCCTCGCCGAGGAGCTCGTGACGCTGCTCGCGTACGAGGCGACGCGTGACGTCCGCGTCGAGCCCTTCGAGATCGAGACCCCGGTCGCCCCGACGACCGGCATCAAGCTCTCGAACCCCAAGCCGATCATCGTCCCGATCCTCCGCGCGGGCCTCGGCATGCTCGACGGCATGGTCAAGCTGTTGCCGAGCGCCGAGGTGGGCTTCCTCGGGATGATCCGCAACGAGGAGACGCTCGAGGTCTCGACGTACGCCAACCGCCTGCCCGACGACCTCACCGACCGCCAGGTCTTCATCCTCGACCCGATGCTCGCCACCGGCGGCACGCTCGTCATGGCCATCGACTACCTGACGGCCAAGGGCGCGCGCGACATCACGGCCGTCTGCCTGCTCGCGGCCCCCGAGGGCATCAAGCACCTCGAGGACGAGCTCGCCGACAGCGACATCCCCGTCAAGGTCGTGCTCGGCACCATCGACGAGAAGCTCAACGAGAAGGGCTACATCGTGCCCGGCCTCGGCGACGCGGGCGACCGCCTCTACGGCGTCGTCTGAGCCGTCGGGGCCCCCCGCCCGCACGCCGTCGCCGTATGCCGTCCGCTCAGGGCAGCAGGTCGCCCCACTCGGCGTCGCGCGCCTCGCGATAGCGCTCGCCGGCCTTCTTCGACACGACCTCGCGGCCGGCCGTGCCGTCGGGCCGACACGCCTGGAACTCGACGAATCCCTTGCGCTTCAAGGGGTGGCGGAGGATGCGACCCGAACGGGCCTCGGGGGCAGGCACGTCCGGGGCGACCGCGGCCACCCAGGAGAACTTCTCGTCCTCGTAGGACAGCTCGGCGCCCTTGAGCCGGCGGTGCTCGGCCGAGCGGTTGACGCGCGCGGCGAAGTGGCACCAGTCCCCCTGCGCCAGAGGGCAGTCCGCCGAGTGTGGGCAGGGGCCGACGAGGTGCCAGCCGGCGGCCAGCAGGGCGTCCCGTGCACGGATGACGCGGGCGTAGCCGTCGGGCGTTCCGGGCTCGACGACGACGACGCAACGGCCTCGCCGCATCGCGTCGGCGACGAGGGTCTGCTGCTCGCCCTCGTCGAGCTCGCTGAGCACGTAGGAGACGGTGACGAGGTCGACGTCGGCCTCGGGCCAGCGACCCGCGACGGCGCGGGCGAACGTCGCCTCGGCGAGCGCGGGAGCCGCCGCGCCCTCGACGAGCCGACGGCCGAGCGCGAGCGCGGCCTCCACCTGGTCGAGCACCGTGACGCGCTCGAGCGTGTCGAAGGCGCCGGAGGCCGCCCAGGCGGCGGCGCCGGTGCCGCCACCGAGGTCGAGCATCGTCCGGGGGGCGAGGCGGCGGTCGGCCAGCTCGCCGAGCACCCGGCCGAGGGCCGCGTGGGTGGCCGGCATCCGGTAGGCCGCGTACGCCGCGACGTGCGCGTCCGAGGCGAGGATCGGCGCGTTCGCCGGGGCGACGGAGCGGTAGCGGCTGACGAGCGCCTCGGTCGCGCGCGCCAGCTCGCGCTCGTCCACCCCGCGCGAGACCCGGGCGAGCGCGGCCCGGAGGTCGGCGGCATACGGCGGGGTTCGCGACACGCGACGGAGCGTAGCCGCTGACCGGGCCGCCCTCCCGGCACGGACACGCGGGCGGGGGTGCGCGACCCCACCCGCCCCGTGCGGCACACTGGTCGCACACCTGTGCCACCAGGCCGTCCGCGCGGCCCGGCCCACCTTCCTCCAAGGAGCGACACCCCATGGGCCCCAAGGCCAAGAAGATCATCCTGATCCTCGTGCTCGCGTTCTTCGTCTACGCCGTCTTCACCTCACCGGACAAGGCCGCGGACATCGTCAGCAACATCTGGGGTGTCATCGTCGACGGGTTCAACGCGATCCTGAGGTTCTTCAACTCGCTGCTCAACCGCTGACGGTCCCGGCCGACGCCATGGCAGCCCGACGCAGCCTCGAGGTCCCGACGGGGCTCGCGCCGATCATGCTGCCCGGGGAGCGCCTCGTCACCGCGGTGCGCGCCCACTGGACCAAGCTCGCCGAGCCGGTCGCGTCCCTGCTGGCGGGCTTCGTCGTGGCCGTCTGGGTCGACTCCAACGTCACGCGCTCGACGCAGGTGGTCGGCACCATCGTCTGGTGGCTCTTCTTCGCGCTGCTCGCGCGACTCGTCTGGTGCGTCATCGACTGGAGCCAGCACTGGTTCGTCGCGACGGACAAGCGCCTGCTGCTGCGCTACGGCCTGATCAGCCACAAGGTGGCGATGATGCCGCTGCAGAAGGTGACGGACATGAGCTACGTCCGCTCCATCCCGGGGCAGTTCCTCGGCTACGGCAAGTTCGTCCTCGAGAGCGCCGGCCAGGACCAGGCCCTCCGTGAGATCAAGTGGGTGCCGGAGCCCGACCAGACCTACCGCGACATCTGCGCGGAGATCTTCCACACCGCGCCGCCGAGCAGCCCTTCGGGCCCCACCGACCGCGGCGGCTTCGACGACCCCGACGAGTTCGACGACGTCGGCGACATCGGGGGGCCCGGCGGGTCGGGCGGTTTCGGCGGGTCGGGCGGTTCCGACGATTCGGGCGGTTTCGGCGCGTCGGGCGGTTTCGGCGGGTCCGGCGGCCCCGAGGGTCCCTCCTCCGCGTCAGGAGGCCCGGTCACGCGGTCCGGCGGGAGCTTCCCCGACGTGCACCGCACGCACAACCCGATCCAGGACCGCCTCGACTCCTACTCGCGGGCCGTGCCCGTCCAGCGGCCGACGCGGCCGGCCCGCGGCGCACGCCGGCCGGGGCGGGACGTCGCCGACGGCGAGACCGTCTACGAGAGCGACGACATCAAGCGCCGCCGGCGCGGCGCGGACACCGGCCCGATCTGGCCCCCGTCCCGAGACTGACCGGAACGGGGCTCGCCGGGAGGCCCGTCCCCCGCTAGTTTGTGGTGATCCGCCCGTCACCGACCCGCTCGGAGGTCAGCATGAGCGTGTTCCGCACCAAGTCGATCGAGGCCTCGATGGCCTCGGCCGAGGACGCCGACCACAAGCTGAAGAGGACGTTGAGCGCGCTCGACCTCACCGTCTTCGGCATCGGCGTCATCATCGGCGCCGGCATCTTCACGCTGACCGGAAGGGCCGCGAAGGACTACGCCGGCCCGTCCATCGCGTTGTCGTTCGTCGTCGGCGCCATCGTCTGTGGCCTCGCCGCCCTCTGCTACGCGGAGTTCGCGTCGACCGTGCCGATCTCCGGCTCGGCCTACACCTTCTCCTACGCGACCCTCGGCGAGCTCGTCGCCTGGATCATCGGCTGGGACCTGCTGCTGGAGCTCATGCTCGGTGCGAGCGTGGTCGCGCAGGGGTGGTCGCAGTACTTCGTGACACTCCTCGACCAGCTGGGCGTGACCTGGCCGGAATCGGTGGGGCCGGGGTCGGTCTTCGACCTGCCGGCCTTCGTGCTCATCGCCGCTCTGACGCTGCTCATCGCCAAGGGCATCAAGGAGTCGATGCGGGTCAACCTCGTGCTCGTCGGCGTCAAGCTCTTCATCGTGCTCTTCGTCATCTTCGCGGGCATCCAGTTCATCAACCGCGACAACTGGTCGCCCTTCATCCCGCCGTCGCAGCCGGGTGAGGCCGCGCAGGGCCTGACGACCCCGCTCCTGCAGGTCATCACCGGCATGACCCCGGCCACCTACGGCGTGCTCGGCATCATGGCCGGCGCGGCCATCGTCTTCTTCGCCTACATCGGCTTCGACGTCGTCGCCACGACCGCGGAGGAGGCGAAGAACCCGCAGCGCGACCTGCCCCGCGGCATCATCGGCTCGCTCGCGATCTGCACCGTCCTCTACGTCGCCGTGACGCTCGTCATCACCGGCATGCAGAACTACAAGGACATCGACCCCAAGGCCGCGCTCGCCACGGCGTTCACGAACGTCGGCCGCGACGGCTTCGCCACGCTGATCTCCGCCGGCGCCGTCGCCGGTCTGACCACCGTGGTCATGACGCTCATCATCGGCGCCACCCGCGTGACCTTCGCGATGAGCCGCGACCACCTGATCCCCGGCAGCCTCGGCCGCACGAGCGAGCGCACGGGCACCCCGATCAAGCTGACGCTCATCATCGGCACGGTCGTCGCCCTCATCGCCTCGCTCACGCCGATCGGCAAGCTCGAGGAGATGGTCAACATCGGCACGCTGACGGCTTTCATGCTCGTCTCGCTCGCCATCCCGATCCTGCGCAAGCGTCGCCCCGACCTCAAGCGGGCCTTCAAGGTGCCGGGCAACCCTGTCGTGCCCTACCTGTCGGCGCTCGCCTGCTTCTACCTCGTGCTCAACCTCTCCATCGAGACGTGGATCCGCTTCGTCGTCTGGATGGCGATCGGCTTCGCGATCTACTTCTTCTACTCGCGCCACCACAGCAAGCTGGCGACCGGCGAGGAGGAGGAAGGCACCCGCGGCGCCCCCGAGGTGCTCAGCGAACGCTGACCCACCCACCGCGCTCGTCGGATCGAGCACGACCCAGCCCGCCCGTGACGTCACGGGCGGGCTGCGCGCGTTCCTGGCCTGCCCGCCGCGCCGCCCGGCACGGTCCAGACGTCGTCGACGTACGGTTCCCGGTGCAGGGCACCCCGACGGTCCGGCTCGCACTGGCAGGGGCAGTCGTCCAGGCAGGCGAGCTCGAAGCAGCCGTCGAGGCAGCGGCACTCCGGCTCGGGCTCGGCGCCGCGACGGGCCTCCGCCTGCGCGACTCCTTGCCAGTACGCCGCCCGGCAGGCCTCGCGCAGGCCGCTGACGGTGGGGTGGTCGGCCGGGGTGCCGGTCAGCACGCGTCGACGGGCCCGGGACGGACGCTGGTGGTACCACCCCTTCGGCTCGGGAGCACCGCGCCGAGGGTGGACCCGATCCGAGGGCGCGTCCACCGGCGGCCGCGCGTCGAGGTGGCCGGGGAACCGCCGGTCCGCGCGGTCGCGCAGGACGTCCACGGGGACCGGCGCGATCTCGGTCCCTTCACCGTCCAGGACGGCGAGCCGCAGACCGGCCAGCGCGAGGATGACCGAGAGCGTGCCGGTCTCGACGCGCGCCGCTCCTGACTCGAGGCGCCCGACCGTCGCTCTCGAGACCCCGATCGCCTCGGCCAGCTCGCGCTGGCTGAGGTCTGCCATCCGACGCGTCCGGACGATGAAGCGCGCGCCGTCGAAGACCTCCTCGCCCGCCCCGCCGCCGACGTCCCCCGCCGGCCCCTGCCGCTGCATGTCACCCACCGGAGAAGAGCTCCCTCACTCCTGCCGCTGCGACTCGCATTCTGCTCCGGAATGCGGAGCAGGATGCGATGAGCCGGGGGTGCTCCGGCCCGGCCTCAGAGCGCCTTGATGATGTCCTCGACGCGCTCCTTGGCGTCGCCGAAGAGCATGGCCGAGTTGTCGCGGAAGAAGAGCGGGTTCTGCACGCCCGCGTAGCCGGCGTTCATCGATCGCTTGAAGACGATGACGTCGTGGGCGTTCCAGACCTGCAGCACCGGCATGCCGGCGATGGGTGAGGTCGGGTCCTCCGCGGCGGCCGGGTTGACCGTGTCGTTGGCACCGATGACGAGCACGACGTCGGTGTCGGGGAAGTCGTCGTTGACCTCGTCCATCTCGAGCACGATGTCGTAGGGCACGCGGGCCTCGGCGAGCAGCACGTTCATGTGCCCGGGCAGCCGACCGGCGACCGGGTGGATGCCGAAGCGCACGTCGACGCCGCGCTCGCGCAGCTTCGACGTCAGCTCGGCGACGGGGTACTGCGCCTGCGCGACCGCCATGCCGTAGCCGGGCGTGATGACGACCGAGGACGCGTTCTTGAGCAGCTCGGCCACCTCCGTCGCCGTCGTCTCGCGGTGCTCGCCGTAGTCGACGTCCGCGTCGCTGACGGTGCCGTCGGAGCCGAAGCCGCCCGCGATGACCGAGACGAACGAGCGGTTCATCGCCTGGCACATGATGTAGGAGAGGTAGGCACCGGAGGAGCCGACGAGGGCGCCCGTCACGATGAGCAGGTCGTTGCCGAGCATGAAGCCGGCCGCGGCCGCCGCCCAGCCCGAGTAGCTGTTGAGCATCGAGACCACGACGGGCATGTCGCCACCGCCGATGGAGGCGACGAGGTGCCACCCGAAGGCCAGCGCGACCGCCGTCATCACCAGCAGGGGCACGATCGAGTGCGCGGCCACGAACCACACGAGCAGACCGGCCGACACGAGCAGGGCGGCGAGGTTGAGCCAGTGCCGGGCCGGCAGCATGAGCGGCCTGCTCGAGATGCGTGCCGACAGCTTGAGGAACGCGACGATCGACCCGGTGAAGGTGACCGCGCCGATGAAGACGCCGAGGAAGATCTCGACGAGGTGCACGGCCTCCCCCTCGAGCCCGACCACGCCCGAGGTCGCGACGAAGGTGTTGAGGCCGACGAGCACCGCCGCCGCCCCGACGAACGAGTGGAGCATGGCGATGAGCTCGGGCATGCCGGTCATCTCGACCTTGCGGGCACGGGTGATGCCGATGACGGCCCCGATGGCCATGGCCACGGCGATGAGGACCCACGCCGACCACGCGGCCCCGCGCAGCGACAGCCAGAGGGTGGCCACGAGCGCGAGGCCCGTGCCGACCATGCCGAGCACGTTGCCGTCCCGGGCCGTCTCGTGCTTCGAGAGGCCCGCGAGCGACAGGATGAAGAGCAGGGCCGCGACGATGTATGCCGCCGAGATGAGTGCGATGTCCATGTGCGCTCAGCCCTTCCGGAACATCGTCAGCATGCGGCGGGTCACGGTGAAGCCACCGAAGATGTTGATGCTCGCGAGCAGGGCCGCGACGAACCCCAGGACGAGGATGACGGAGCCTCTCGTCCCGCCCGTCGATGCGGCCGAGCCGATCTGGAGCAGGGCCCCGACGACGATGATGCCGCTGATCGCGTTCGTCACCGACATGAGCGGGGTGTGCAGGGCGTGGTGGACGTTGCCGATGACGTAGTAGCCGATGACGACCGCGAGCGCGAAGACGGTGAAGTGCCCGAGGAAGCTCGCCGGCGAGACTGCGGCGACGACGCCGAAGACGATCGCTCCGACGAGCATCGCGACGTACTTCCGCCGCGGGTCCTTCGGTGGCTCCGGCTCCTGGGCCACGACCGGTCTCGCGGTCTGCGCGACCGGGGCGGCGCTGACCTGGATGGCGGGCGGCGGCCACAGCAGCTCACCGTCGCGGGCGACCGTCATGGTGCGCTGGACGACGTCGTCGAGGTCGAGCACGACCTGGCCGTCCTTGCCGGGGGTGAGCAGCTTCATGAGGTTGACGAGGTTGGTGCCGTAGAGCTGCGACGCCTGCGTCGGCAGCCGGGCCGCGAGGTCGGTGTAGCCGATGATCTTCACCCCGTTGGCGGTGACGACGAGCTCGTCGGCCACGGAGCCCTCGACGTTGCCGCCGTTGCTCGCGGCCATGTCGACCACCACCGAGCCGGGCTTCATGGAGGCGACCATCTCGCCGGTGATGAGCCGGGGCGCCGGGCGTCCCGGGATGAGGGCCGTCGTGACGACGATGTCGACCTCGGGCGCCTGGGAGGCGTAGAGCTCGGCCGCGCGCCGGTTGTACTCCTCCCCCATCTCCTTGGCGTAGCCGTCGCTCGACCGGGCCGCGTCGTCGACCTCGGGCAGCTGCACGGCGAGGAACTCCGCGCCCATCGACTCGACCTGCTCGGCGACCTCGGCGCGGGCGTCGGTCGCGCGCACCACCGCGCCGAGCGAGCGGGCCGTGCCGATGGCGGCGAGGCCGGCCACGCCGGCGCCGGCGACCAGGACGCGGGCGGGTGGCACCTTGCCGGCGGCCGTGACCTGCCCGGTGAAGAAGGACCCGAACTCGTGCGCGGCCTCGACGACCGCCCGGTAGCCGGCGATGTTGGCCATCGACGAGAGCACGTCGAGCGACTGGGCACGGCTGATCCGTGGCACCGCGTCCATCGCCATGGCCGTCACCCCGGCGGCCCGAAGCCTCTCGACCAGCTCGGGCGCGAGCGCCGGGGCGAGCAGGCAGACGAGCACCGCACCGGGCCGCAGCCGCGCGACCTCCTCGTCCGAGGGTGCGTTGACCTTGTGCACGACGTCCGAGCCCCAGGCCCGGTCGGCGTCGACGACGTGGGCGCCGGCGGCGGCATACGCCTCGTCGGAGAAGCTCGCGCGCTCGCCGGCGCCACGCTCGACGGCGACCTCGTAGCCGAGCCCGACGAGCTGCTCCACGGTCTTGGGTGTGGCGGCGACACGCGTCTCGCGGGCGCGGGTCTCACGGGGGACACCGATCTGCACGCTGGGCTCCTTCGCTCTCGCGGCCGGGGGCACTGGCTCCCGAACCTAGAGCACCACCTCGCCCTCCGGCAGCCCCTGCCGGTCACGTCACACAAATGACACGCAACCGGACCCCGTCCGTCTCTGATGGTGGGCAGCCCACCGTGTCCGGGCGACCTCAGTGCGACGGCGCGCGCAGCCCGAGGCTGAAGAGTTCG
This sequence comes from Terrabacter aeriphilus, assembly GCF_039542985.1. NCBI lineage: Bacteria > Bacillati > Actinomycetota > Actinomycetes > Micrococcales > Intrasporangiaceae > Terrabacter > Terrabacter aeriphilus. Next base: position 138,899 of record NZ_BAABIW010000017.1, on the reverse strand, counting down.
GGCGGCGGCTTCTGGTCGGACTCGAGCCGGCGGTACGCGCTCGGCGTCGTGCCCACCTCGGCGAGGAACTGCCGGTTGAAGTTGGCCATGTTGTGGTAGCCGCTCATCTCGGCGATCTGCGCCACGGAGTCCTCGGTCGTGTCGAGCAGGCGGCGGGCGTAGGCGATCCGCAGCTTCTTGACCATGTTCGAGAACGTCATGCCGGTGGCGTTCTTGAAGTACTTCGAGAACGTCGGCTCCGACATGAAGGCGAGGCGCGCCGCCGTGGACAGGCGGACGTCGCCGGTGAGGTTCTCGAGGATGTAGCTGAGGCCGGCCTCGCCCGCGTCCCGGGAGGCGGGGTCGGTGGGGCGGCCGACCCACTCGCTCGCCACCAGCTCGTAGTCGTCGGCCGGCGCGTGCGCGAAGAGGGCGAGCAGCTTGAAGAGGTGGCCGAGCTGCTCGACGCCGTGGCTGTGCACGCAGGCGAGGATCGTCTCGGCCGCCCGCCACGCCGTCGCGCCCGAGAAGACGAGGCCGCGCGTCGAGCGCTGCAGCACCTCGGTCACCTCGGCGAGCTCGGGCAGCAGCTCCATCGCACCGCGGAGCCACTCGTCGCTGAACTGGATCACGGCGTCGCGGTCGACGGCGACCTGCCCGTCCGCGAGGTCGCTCACCCAATCGTGCGGGAGGTTGGGGCCGAGCATGCTGACGTGCCCCGGCGCGAAGGTGCCGATGTGGTCGCCCGCGATGAAGCTGCCGCGCGTCTTGGTGATGAGGTGGATCTCGTACTCGGGGTGGTAACCCCAGCCGCAGATCTCGCTCGGGAAGTCGTGCGTCAGCACGCGCACCGAGGCCTGCGGGTGGGGCGGGATGACCTCGCGCCGGATCGGTGCACCCAGCTGGAGGGCGGAGGTGGGGGCACTGGTACTCGGCTCGCCCGGAGCGGCCGTTCCACGTCCGGGAAGCTCACCCGATCGATACGAATTCATCCCGTCCCCTGCCGGTGTCGGACCCCGTCGTCGCCGACTCGTGCGTGACAGCCGCCGATGCGGTCGTGCCGGCCGAGCCTCCCGGAAAAATCGTATCAACGACAGGGCGCTCATGGTCCTTGTTGGCGCGACCGCCGCGTCATTACCGTTCCGGCAAGTTCCAGTCAAGGACGTCGTCGCCCGGGCTCGGGCCGTGGAACGAGAGTTTGCCTACCAAAGGAGTTAGGAATGCTTGCGAACAAGCGCATGCTCGCACTCGGGACGGGGGCGGTGGCCGTGGCCATGACGGTGACCGCCTGCTCGTCCGGGGCAGTGCAGTCCGGCAACGGGTCGACGGGCGCGGCGGGGGGCGCCGTGACCCTCAAGGTGGCCACCGTCAACAACGGCCAGATGAAGGACATGGAGAAGCTCAAGTCCGAGTACGAGAAGGCGAACCCGGGCGTCACGGTGAACTTCCAGGTCATGGAGGAGGGCGACCTCCGCGCCGCCGTGACCGCGGACGTGGCCAGTGGTGCCGGGCAGTACGACATCGTCACCATCGGCGCCTACGAGACGCCCCAGTGGGGCGCGAACGGGTGGCTCGTCGACCTCACCCCCGACCTCCAGTCCGACTCGTCGTACGACGTCAACGACCTGCTCCCGCCGGTGCGCGACGTCAACACCTTTGACAACAAGCTGTTCGCCGTGCCGTTCTACGGCGAGTCCTCGATCCTCATGTACAACAAGGAGGTTCTCGACAAGGCCGGCGTCACCCTGTCGCAGAACCCGACGTGGCAGCAGGTCGCCGACGCGGCCAAGAAGGTGAACTCGGCCGACATGGCCGGCATCTGCATGCGCGGCAAGCCGGGCTGGGGCGACCTGTTCGCGCCGCTCACCACGGTCGTGCAGACCTTCGGCGGCAACTGGTACGACAAGGACTGGAACGCCACGGTCAACACCCCGGAGTGGAAGGAGGCCGTCAGCTTCTACAAGACGATGCTCGACACCTCCGGCGAGAAGGACCCGGTCTCGTACAGCTTCAACGAGTGCCTGACGGCGCTCAAGGAGGGCAAGGCCGCGATGTGGGCCGACGCCTCCGTGGCGGCGTCGATGCTCGAGGCAGCCGACTCGCCCGTCAAGGGGAAGATGGGCTACGCCCACATGCCCGTCGTCAAGACGAAGGAGTCGGGCTGGCTCTGGAGCTGGAACCTCGCGATCCCCTCGTCGACGAAGCAGAAGGACGCGGCGCTGAAGTTCGTCAAGTGGGCCACGAGCAAGGACTACATCAAGCTCGTCGGCACGAAGATCGGCTGGTCCAACGTGCCCCCGGGCTCGCGCACCTCGACGTACGAGATCCCGGAGTACAAGGACGCCGCCAAGGCCTACGCGCCGATCACGCTCGACGTCATGAGCTCGGTGAACCCCAAGCAGCCGGGCGTCAACCCGCAGGGCTGGGTCGGCATCCAGTACGTCTCGATCCCCGAGTTCCAGGACGTCGGCAACCAGTGCGCGCAGCTCGTCGCGGACTACCTCGCCAACCGCGGCACCGTCGACGACGCCCTCGGCAAGTGCCAGAGCATCGCCCAGGCCGCCGGCGACAAGCACAAGAACAAGTGACCGCCTCGTGACCCGTGGTGCCGGGGCCGGCCCCGACCGGCCCCGGCACCACCACCCTCCGCCCACCCGTAGTCGCACGAGGGAGTGCCGACATGACGACCACCACGACCACACCGCCCACCCCGTCCACGCCGTCCGAGCTCGATGATGTCCAGGCCCTCGCGGCGACCGACAAGCGTCGCGTGCAGCGCAAGGAGCTCTGGCGCAACCGGGGGCTGCTGCTCCCGGCCGTCATCTTCCTCATCCTGCTGACGCAGATCCCGTTCCTGACGACCATCGGGTTCTCGCTGACGAAGTGGAACCTGCTCTACCCGAACGACCGCGCCTTCGCGGGTTTCGACAACTACACGAGCGCGCTCACCTCGGGTGACCTCTGGCCCTCGATCGTCGCCACGGTCCTCATCACGGCCATCTCGGTCGTCCTGGCCCTCCTCTTCGGGCTGCTCTTCGCGATGTTGCTCAACCGGGACTTCCGCGGGCGGGCGGTGGCCCGCACGCTGATGATCACGCCCTTCCTCATCATGCCGGCGGCCGCCTCGCTCATCTGGAAGTACTCGATGTTCGACACGAACATCGGGATGCTCAACTGGCTCTTCCGGACGCTGCACCTGCCGGTCGTGTCGTGGAGCACCGAGCACCCCCTGATGACGGTCATCATCGTCCTCACGTGGCAGTTCACGCCGTTCATGATGCTCATCCTGCTGGCCGGGCTGCAGGGTCAGGACCAGGGCATCCTCGAGGCTGCCAAGGTCGACGGTGCGGGCACGTGGCGCACCTTCACCTGGATCACGCTGCCCCACCTCCGGATGTACATCGAGATCGGCGTGCTGCTCGGCTCGGTCATCATCCTGCAGGTCTTCGACCCGATCGCCATCCTCACCAAGGGCACCGGCGGCACGAAGACCCTCGCCTACCTCCTCTACGAGCGAGCCTTCATCGGCCTCGACGTCGGGCAGGCCGCGGCCTACGGCGTCGTGACCGTCGTCCTCACGATCATCGTCGCGACCATCGCGCTCAAGAGCGTCTTCAAGGTCTTCATGGCAGGAGGAAGCCGATGAACAGCTCGACCCGCTCACCCCGGTCGGCCCGGGCAGCGCTCACCACCCTCGTCACCTGGATCCTCGTCCTCGTCTTCTTCTTCCCCGTGCTGTGGATGTTCCTCAACGGGTTCAAGCCGGAGTCACTCGCCTCGTCGATCAACCCGACGTTCTTCTTCCAGCCGGTCACCGAGGGCTACCAGCTCGCGATGGACCGCGGCATGGCCGGCTACCTGCAGAACTCGCTCACGGCGGCCGTCACCTCGACGGTCATCTCGGTGCTGCTCGCGATCCCGGCCGCGTACGCGTTGTCGATCCGTCGGGTCAAGAACGTCGAGGGCTCGCTGTCCTTCTTCATCTCGACCCGGTTCATGCCGCTCGCCGCGATCGTCCTGCCGCTCTTCATGATCTTCAAGACGGTCGGCCTGCTCGACAACATCTACGTCCTCGCCATCGTCTACGGCGCGATGAACCTGCCCGTCACGGTGTGGATGATGCGGTCGTTCCTGCTCGAGGTGCCGTTCGAGATCATCGAGGCCGCCCGGGTCGACGGCGCCGGGATGTTCCGCGAGATCGTCCGGATCGTCCTGCCGCTCATCCTCCCCGGAGTCGCGGCCGCGGCGCTCATCAGCTTCATCTTCGCCTGGAACGAGTACTTCCTCGCGCTGCTGCTGACGAGCTCGTCGGCACGCACGACCCCGCCCTTCCTCGGCAGCTTCGTCGACGGGCGCGGCCAGTTCCTCGCCGTCCTCTCCGCCGCCGCGACCATCGCGGCGCTGCCCGTCATCGTCGCCGGCTGGGTCGCCCAGAAGCAGCTCGTGCGCGGACTCTCGATGGGAGCGATCAAGTGACGGCAGACTCCACCGGGCACGCCCGTGACCTCACCGACACGGTCGTCGCGGTCACCGGCGCCGGCGGCGCGATCGGCGGCGCGATCGCCCGCCTCGTGCTCGAGGCCGGTGGCCGGGTCGTGGCCGGCGACGTGCGCGCCGAGGCGCTGGCCGGGCTCCGGGCCGACTGGGGCGAGGACCGCCTCGCCCTCGCCGTCGGCGACGTGCGGAGAGAGTCGACCGCCGACGACCTCGTCGCGACCGCGGTGCGCTCCTTCGGCCGGCTCGACTCGGTCGTGGCCAACGCGGCGGTCGGCTTCTACGGCGGGGTGCTCGACTACTCCGCCGACGAGGTGTCGCTCATGGTCGACGTCAACGTCAAGGGCACGGTGTGGCTGGCCCGCGCGGCCGTGCGCCGGTTCCGGGAGCAGGGCGGCGGCGGTGACCTCGTCATCATCGGGTCGGTCGCCGGTCTGCTCATCGGCGGCGGCAAGGAGGCCGTCTACGCCGCCACCAAGGCCGCGCAGATCAACCTCGGCTACGCCCTCGACCGCGAGCTGCGCTCCGAGCTGATCCGCACGACGACCATCGCCCCCGCCGGCGTCAACACGCCCTTCGCGGCCGCCGACGGTCGCTTCGGCGACCGCGACCCGGCCGACGGGGACTTCATGGAGCCCGGCGACATCGCCAGGGCCGTCGGCTACACGCTGACCCAGCCGCGGCGCATGCGCACCGAGCTGTGGACGATGTGGAGCATGTCCGAGGCCCACTGAAGCCGCCCCCACCCGTCGCCGCGCCCTTCGAGACACCTGGAGGACCCATGTCCAGCACGCCCCCTTCCGCCCCCACGGCCCAGCCCGTCCAGCTCACCGCCGGCAGCCTCGCCTCCCTGCCGCCCGGGGTGGGGCGACCGGCATACGACCGCGGTGCGGTGACGGCGAGCATCGTGCACTTCGGTGTGGGCGGCTTCCACCGCGCGCACCAGGCGATGTACGTCGACCGGCTCATGAACGCCGGCCACGGGCTCGACTGGGGCATCTGCGGTGTCGGCGCACTCCCCCAGGACCGGCGGATCGTCGACACGCTGAACGCCCAGGACGGCCTCTACACCCTCGTGGTCAAGCACCCCGACGGTCATCGGGAGGCCCAGGTCGTGGGCAGCATCGTCGAGATGCTCTTCGCCCCCGACGACCCGCAGGCCGTCGTCGACCGCCTCGCCGACCCGCGCACCCGCATCGTCTCGCTGACGATCACCGAGGGCGGCTACCTCGTCAACCAGGTGACGGGCGAGTTCGACGCCACGGACCCCGCGATCGTCGCCGACCTCGAGCCGGGCGCGACGCCCCGGACCGTGTTCGGCTACGTCGTCGCGGGTCTCCAGGCCCGCCGCGCGGCCGGCGAGACGCCGTTCACCGTCATGTCGTGCGACAACCTGCCCGGCAACGGCGACGTCGCGCGACGGATGATGACCGCCTTCGCGCGGCTCAAGGACCCGGCTCTCGCGGACTGGATGGACGAGCACGTGTCGTTCCCCAACGCCATGGTCGACCGGATCACACCCGTCACCGCCACAGACGACATCGACCGTCTGGCAACGGAGTTCGGCATCGCGGACGGCTGGCCGGTCGTGTGCGAGCCGTTCACCCAGTGGGTGCTCGAAGACCACTTCACCGACGGGCGTCCTCCGCTCGAGGAGTCGGGGGTGCAGCTGGTCGACGACGTCGTGCCCTACGAGCTGATGAAGCTGCGCCTGCTCAACGCCAGCCACCAGGCGCTCTGCTACCTCGGCTACCTCGCCGGCTACCGCTATGCGCACGAGGTGTGCCAGGACCCCCTCTTCGTCGACTTCCTGCTCGGCTACATGGAGCACGAGGGCAGCCCCACCCTGCCGGAGGTGCCCGGGGTCGACCTCGACGCGTATCGACACGAGCTCATCGCGCGCTTCGCCAACCCGGAGGTGCGTGACACGCTCGCCCGCCTCTGCGCCGAGAGCTCCGACCGGATCCCGAAGTGGCTCGTGCCCGTCATCGTGCGCAACCTCGAGACCGGCGGGGACGTCGAGCGCTCCGCGCTCGTCGTGGCCTCCTGGGCCCGCTACGCGGAGGGCGTCGACGAGCAGGGCGAGCCGATCGAGGTCGTCGACCGCATCAAGGACCGCGTCATGGCCGCCGCCGCACGGCAGCGACAGGACCCCCTCGCCTTCCTGCGCGACCGCGACCTCTTCGGTGGCCTCGCCGACGACCCCCGGTTCACCGCGGCGTACTCCGAGGCGCTCGCCGCCCTGCACGACCAGGGCGCCCGCGCGACGCTGCAGAGCTGGAGCAGCAAGGTCGGCGCATGACCGACGGCCGCACCCTCGTCGCCGGGGTCGACAGCTCGACGCAGTCGAGCAAGGTCGTGGTCTGCGACGCCGACACGGGCGAGGTCGTGCGGACCTCCCGCGCGCCCCACCCCGACGGCACCGAGGTGCACCCGGACCGCTGGTGGGACGCATACGTCGAGGCGACCGGTGACGGGGTCCTCGACGGCGTCGCGGCCCTCGCCGTCGGCGGTCAGCAGCACGGCATGGTGACGCTCGACGAGGACGACGTCGTCGTGCGAGAGGCCCTGCTGTGGAACGACACCCGCAGCGCCGGCGCCGCCCGCGACCTCGTGGACGAGCTCGGTGGTGTGGCGGCGTGGGTGGATGCCGTGGGCAGCGTGCCCGTGGCGAGCTTCACCGTGACGAAGCTGCGGTGGCTGGCCGAGCACGAGCCCGACGCCGCCCGCCGGGTGGCCCGCGTCGTGCTGCCGCACGACTGGTTGACCGGACGCATCCTGAAGGAGGGCAAGGGATTCGAGCGGTGGAGCACCGACCGCGGCGACGCCTCGGGCACGGGCTACTGGTCCGCCTCCACCAACGACTACCGCCTCGACCTGCTCGAGCTCTCGCTCGGGCGCGTCCTCGAGGTGCCCGAGGTGCTCTCGCCCGCGGCCGCGGCGGGACGCACGGCCGGCGGCGTCCTCGTCGCGGCCGGCACCGGTGACAACATGGGCGCGGCCCTCGGTCTGACGACGACCCCCGGCGACGTCGTCGTCTCGCTCGGCACGAGTGGCACGGTGTTCACCCGCAGCGAGACGCCGATCCGCGACGAGAGCGGCGCCGTGGCCGGATTCGCCGACGCGACCGGCCACCACCTGCCCCTCATGTGCACCCTCAACGCCGCCCGGGTGCTCGGCGCGGCATCGGCCCTGCTCGGGGTCGACCTCGCCGAGCTCGACCGCCTCGCCCTGCAGGCGCGACCGGGAGCGGACGGCCTGACGCTCCTGCCGTACCTCGACGGCGAGCGCACCCCGGACCTGCCGGATGCCACGGGGACCCTCGGTGGGCTCACCCGCGCCAACGCCACGCCGGAGAACCTCGCCCGGGCCGCGGTCGAGGGCATGCTCTGCAACCTCGTCGCCGGCGTCGACGCGTTGCGCGACCACGGCGTGCGCGTCGACCGGGTGCTGCTCATCGGTGGGGCCTCCGCGTCGCGGGCCGTCCGGGAGCTCGCGCCCGGCCTCTTCCGCGCACCCGTGGCCGTGCCCGCGCCCGGTGAGTACGTCGGCATCGGGGCGGCCCGCCAGGCGGCGTGGGCCCTCTCGGGCGCGGCCGAGCCGCCCACCTGGCAGGCCGGGATCGAGGCCGAGCACGAGGTCGTGCCGGGATCCGAGCAGGAGCAGGCCTCGGTCGTCGCGCGCTACCGCGACCTGCTCGCGCGCACGCACGGTCGCTGACGACCGCCCCGCTCAGCGCCGGGTGAAGCCGGTGATGCGGCGGATGACGAGGGCGAGCAGCACGGCGGCCACGGCCGAGATCGTGCAGGCGGCGACCTCGGCGTTGATCGCCGACTCCAGCGCCGACACGAGCTCGGTCAGCGACGTGGCCCGGTCGACCCCCGCCTGCGAACCGCGGCTGGCGAGGGTGGTGACGAACATGACGCACCACGCCACCCACCAGCCGAGGAGCAGTCGGGGCGTGCTGCGCACACCCGGGCCCTGGTCGACGCCGGCCCGGGCCGCCGCCGTGCCGTGCCACAGGTCGCGCAGCGCCCGCCCACCGAGCAGCAGGTTGGCGACGGGGATGAACCAGCCACCCACGGCGAGACGGGTGCTCCGGGTGTAGACGGCGTGCGCCGACCGGTCGGAGGTCCAGAGGCGGTGCACCCAGACGACGAAGACGATGACGGTCGGCACGGCGAGCAGCATCGCGAGGCGGTAGGTCGACTCGGCCGACGTGGCGAGCTCGACGACCCGGTCGAAGTCGCGCTCGCGCACGAGCCCGGCCAGCCTGACGTCGGTGAACGCCACGGCGAGGTTGACGAGGGCGGTGAGGCCGAGGAGCACCTGCGCGATGATCGCGATGACGTCGTTGGACGAGCGCCACGGGCGCACGTGGACCCCGGCACCCGGGCCGCTCGCCGTCCCGCTCGCGGTCGCGGGGAACGTTGCGGCATACGGCTGCCCGACTGGCGCGGGCAGCGTGCCGGCGACGGGCTGCGGCGCGGTCGGGACCGGGATGCCGGCTTCGCGGGCGTCCGGTGTCGGCGGCACGTCGGGCGTGCCCGAGGTGGTGGGCGGCTGGTAGCTCATGTGGTCTCTCCCCTGTGAGTCGGCAGCCGGAATCTAGCGCATCGCCGGGCGAGCCCGGCCGCGCCACTCAGGCGACGGGCACCCGTCCCTCGGCCGCCGCCGCCGCGAGGGCCGCGTGGTCGCGCTCGTTCTTGTCGGCATACGCCTCGGCGAAGTCCGCGACCGCCTCCGCGAACTCGAGGGTGTCACCGAGGTAGGCGGCGAGCGCGCGCCGGTCGCCGGAACGGGCGTGCGCGCGCGCCAGGGTCCAGGCCGCGATCCGGGCGAGCAGCTCGAGGTTGTCGGCGTCGAGGGACTCGACGTCGTAGCCGCCCTTCCAGTCGTGGAACTGGCGCACGTAGTAGTCCCGCGTCACGCCGTCGTCGCCCGCGGTGCGCTGCCACCCGAGGAGCAGGTCGCTGCTCGCCTGCATGAGGCGCTGTCCCTCGACGACCCGCTGCCCCTCGTTGCCCGGGCCGACGGCGGGCGCGTGGTCGGCCAGCACCGAGCGCACCGCCTCCTTCGCCTGCAGCACGAGGGGCTCGCCGCCCTCGTCGAGCAGGAGGAGCAGCCAGGCCCGGGTGCCGACGCTGCCCACACCCACCGCCTTGCGTGCGACGTCGACGAGCCGGAACCGGTCGAGCAGCACGCGCCGGTCGGACTGGAGGCTCTCGCGGTACTGGTCGAGCAGGCGGTCGAGCCACTCGCCGAGCGCCGCGACCCGGTCGGGGGCCAGCTCACGGATCGGGACGAGCAGGGGCGGGTCGCTGCGGAAGCGCGGCTGCCCGTCGACGGTGACGGTCAGCTTGCGCGCGGCCCGCGTCGAGTCCCGCCCCCGCGAGGCGGTCACCACCTTGCGGGCCGACGACCGGGCCGGCTTCGGCAGCGCCTTCTTCAGCTGCGGCAGGCCGGGCTGCAGCTCGACGTGGGCGTACCAGACCTCGAGCGTCGAGCGGCCCGCGAAGTCGGCCATGCTGCGCCGATAGGCGTCCACCGCCTGCACGACGATCGCGCGCCGACGCCTCCGCCCGACGTCGTTGCCGCGTGCCGCGACGTGGAGGCTGGCGGCGAACCGCTTGACGTCCCACTCGAAGGGGCCGGGCCACGTCTCGTCGAAGTCGTTGAGGTCGAAGAGGTGCCGTCGCTCGGCCGAGGCGAAGAGGCCGAAGTTCGAGATGTGGGCGTCGCCGCAGAGCTGCACGTCGAGGCCGGTCCGCGGGCCGGCGCCGAGGTCGGCGGCCATGATCGCGGCCGCACCGCGGTAGAAGGCGAACGGCGAGGCGAGCATCCGGCCGTAGCGCACGGGCAGCAGCTCCTCGATGCGGCTGCTCCCCTGCTCCTGCAGGATCGCGACGGGGTCCTGACCGGGCGGCACGACGAGCCGCGCGTGCTCGCCGAGACCGGGCAGGCCGGGAGGGACACCCACCGCGGCCCTCGGCCCCTGGCCGCTCAGGCCATCGCCTTCTGCTTGAGGGTGGCGAACTCGTCGGCGGAGATGGCGCCCGAGTCGAGCAGCTCCTTGGCCTTGGCGATCTGCTCGGGCGCCGAGGTGCCGGAGCCGGCGAGCGATCGCACGTAGTTCTCCTGCGCCTGACGGGCCTGCTCGTAGACCTTGGCCGAGCGCTCGTTCATCCCGCGGCCGCGCACGATGAGGTAGACGACGGCCGTGATGAAGGTGAAGAAGACGAGACAGACGACCCACACGGCCTTCATGCCTCCCGACACCGACGGGTCACGGAAGAGGTCCCCGACGATCGAGAAGAGCACCATGAGGTAGGAGGCGAACGCGAAGAAGACGATGATGAACCAGATGATGTCCCAGAACGACATGGGCCGACCTCTCTCGAAGGCAGCACCGCTCTGGTGCCCCTCCCATCGTCCGGACCACCGCCCGCGGGCGGCATCATCCCCGCGGGGTGACTCGGGCGCCGGCGCCGCTCAGCTCAGCGGTACTCGGGGTTGTGCCACCCGAAGTGCTCGCCCGAGTTCCACGCCGAGCGCTGGTTGCCGTATGCCGGCACTCCCCCCGCCGCGTCGAGCATCCGCGCCAGGTGCATGAGGTTCCAGGTCATGAACGTCGTGTTGCGGTTGGTGAAGTCGTTCTCCGGTCCGCCGCTGCCCGGGTCGAGGTAGCTCGGGCCGGGCCCCGCCTCGCCGATCCAGCCGGCGTCGGCGTTGGGCGGGATCGTGTAGCCGACGTGCTGGAGGCTGTAGAGGACGTTCTGCGCGCAGTGCTTGATGCCGTCCTCGTTGCCGGTGATGAGGCAGCCGGCGACCCTGCCGTAGAAGAGGTACTGGCCCTTGTCGTTGAGCATCCCGCTCAACGCGTAGATGCGCTCGATGAGACGCTTCGTCACGCTCGAGTTGTCGCCGAGCCAGATCGGGCCCGCGACGACGAGGATCTGGCTCTCGAGGATGCCGGGGTAGAGGTCCGGCCAGGCGTCGGTCTCCCAGCCGTGCTCGCGCATGTCGGGGTAGACGCCGGTCGCGACGTCGTGGTCGACGAGACGGATCTCGTCGACGCGCACCCCGTGCTCGCGCATGATGGCGGCACTCGCGTCGACGAGACCCTGGGTGTGGCTCGTCTCCGGGCTCTTCTTCAGGGTGCAGTTGACGTACGTGGCCCTGAGGCCGCTGAAGTCCCACCCGCTCGTCTCGCTCATGCGACCGACTGTCCTCTCCCGCAGTCGGATCGACAACGGGTCGAACCGGTCACATCTGCTCGGGTGCCTCCACGCCGAGCAGGTCGAGTCCGGTCGTCATGACCCGCAGCACGAGCGCGCACAGGGTCAGGCGCGACGCCTTGACCTCGTCGAGGTCGGCCTTGAGCACCGTGCAGTTCTCGTAGAACGCCGAGAACGCCTGGGCCAGGTCGAAGAGGTAGCCGGCGAGCCGGTGCGGCTCGTAGGTCGCGCCGACCTCGGCCACGACGTCGCCGAACCCGAGCAGGTGCAGGGCGAGGGCCCGCTCGTGCGGCTCGCCGAGCACGAGCGCGGCGTGCTGGTCGGCCGGGTCGAGCGCGACCTGTCGGAAGATCGAGCGGATCCGCGCGACGACGTACTGCAGGTACGGGCCGGTGTTGCCGGTGAGGGCGACCATGCGGTCGAGGTCGAAGACGTACTCGCTGTCGTGCGCGACGGACAGGTCGGCGTACTTGACGGCGCCGATGCCGATCTGGCGCGCGATGGTGGCGCGGACGTCGTCGTCGAGGTCGGGCCGCGTCTCGTCGATGACGGAGCGGGCCTTGTCGACGGCCTCCTCGAGCAGGGCCATGAGCCGCAGCGGCGCCCCGGAGCGCGTCTTGAGGATCTTGCGGTCCTCGCCGAGCACGTTGCCGATCTGCACGTGGACCGGCTCGACGTCGTCGGGCAGCCAGCCGGCCTTGCGGGCGGTGTCCCACACCATGTTGAGGTGCAGCGACTGCGGGGCACCGATGACGTAGAGCACCCGGTGGGCGCCGAGGTCGCGCACGCGGTAGCGGATCGTCGCGAGGTCGGTCGTGGCGTAGCCGTAGCCACCGTCGGACTTGCGGATGATGAGCGGCACCGGCTTGCCCTCCCGGCCGGTGTAGCCGTCGAGGAAGACGCAGAGCGCGCCCTCCGACACCGCGGCGATGCCCCGAGACTCGAGCTCCTCGCAGATGCCGGGCAGCGCGTCGTTGTACATCGACTCGCCGGCGAGGTGCAGGTCGGTCAGGGTGACGCCGAGCGTCGAGTAGAGCTTGTTGAAGTAGACCTTGGAGAGGTCGACGAGCTCGTTCCAGAGCCGCAGCGTCTCGGCGTCGCCGGCCTGGAGCAGCACGACGCGCGAGCGGGCGCGCACGTTGAAGTCGCCGGCGCTGCCGGCCGGCTCGGCCTTCTCCGCCGCGTCGAACTTCACCCGCGCGGCCTGGTAGAAGGCGTTCGGGTCGGTGACGAGCAGCTCCGACTCCGGCGATCCCTCGCCCACCTCGAGGAGGTGCTCGATGAGCATGCCGAACGGGGTGCCCCAGTCGCCGATGTGGTTCTGCCGGATGACGTGGTGGCCGAGGTGCTCGAGCGTGCGGGCGATCGAGTCACCGACGACGGTGGTCCGCAGGTGGCCGACGTGCATCTCCTTGGCCACGTTGGGCGCGGAGTAGTCGATCGGGATGTTCTGCGTCTCCTCGAGCGGCACCCCGGCCCGCTCGTCGCCCGCGACCTGCGCGAGCAGCTGTGCGAGCCACGCGTCGGAGAAGGTGAGGTTGATGAAGCCGGGGCCACTCACCTCGACGCCCTCGCAGACGCCGTCGAGCTCGAGGGCGGCCACGATCCTGGCCGCGACCTCGCGCGGCGGCATGCCGACCCGCTTGGCGAGCGCGAGTGCGGCGTTGACCTGCACGTCGGCGAACTGCGACGGACGCAGCACCGGGTCGGCCTCGCGGAAGTCGTCGCCGAGAGCGGCGGCGATCGCGGACTGGACCTTGGGCGTGATCGCCACGAGCGGTGAAACCATGCGGGCCAGTCTATGAGCGCGAAGAGCGCACCCGCGCCCGGGTTTCCCCGGGCGCGGGTGCGCTCCTGCGATCGAGCGGTCAGGCGGTGGTCAGTCCGTGGTCAGGCGGTCGTCACTCGCCGTCGCGGTGGAAGCCGGCGCGGCGGGCGGCCTCCTCGTTGTAGAACCACACGTCCGGCTCGGCGTCGTCGTAGCCCTCGTCGCCGGGGCCGGTGAACGTCATGGCCTCGCGGCGGCCCTTGACGGCGTGGCCGAGCGGCTGGGCGCCGTCGTGGATCGGCGCGGCCGAGCCGAGGCCGAAGCCACCGTCGACGACCTCGTCGAACTCCGAGACCCGGCGCGAGCCCGCCTGCGCACCGGAGTCCGCACCCGTGCCGTCCGCGTCGTCGTCAGGCACCCGGTCACCCGCGGCGTCGTCGCCGACGGCCTCGGCGACCTCGTCGGTCTCGTCGCTCGCGTGGGAGTGCGGCGCCATGTCGACGTCGACCCCCTCGTCCGCCGGCTCGTCGCCGTCGTCCAGACCGGGCTGGCCGGGGGTCGTCGCCCACGGCTGGCCGCGGTGGTCGCCGGGGTCGTTGTCGGGGGTGCCGCCGGCCACGACGACGTCGTCCGCGTCGGCGAGCGCCGGTACGTCGACCTCGTCGACCTCGTCGACCTCGTCGACCTCGTCGGCCGGGACAGGGACCGGCTCCTCGATCGGCTCGGCGGCTGTCTCCCCGGTCGTGGGCGTGGTCGGCTCGGTGGCGTCCGCCCCGTCCGTGCTGGGTGTGCTCTGGGCCATGGCAGGAGTCCCCTCGCTGGCGGTCTCGGTGTCGGTCCCGGTGCCGTTCCCGGTGTCGGTCGACGCCGCTGTCGTCCGTTCAGTACCCACCGGGGCCTCACGCGTCCCGCCGACGCTCTCGTCGGCCGCCAGGTCGGCGGGCGGCGCGAAGGGGTTGACGGCGTCGGCGAGGTCGTCGTCCTCGTCCTCGTCGGCGCCGAGCGGCCCGTTCGTGGCCGGGGCGTCCAGACGGCGGCCCTGCTCGTCGGTGCGCACGTCGGGGTCGATGCGGTCGGCCTCGCGGGCGAGCCGCTGCTGCTCGGCCGCCGCGGCCGTGGCCGCCTCGCGGTCACGGCGGGCCTGGTCCTCGAGCCGCCGGGCCTCGGCGGCCTTGCGCTCGGCCTCCGCCCGCGCCTCCGCCGCCATCTCGCCGGTCACCGACGCGCGGTCCTCCCGGCTGCGCACCTCGGCGCGACGCTCGTCGGCGCTCGCGCGCAGCTCGCCGGCCTCGAAGCGGCGCGCCTCGTGCTCGCGGCGACGCCCTGCGGCGACGAACCACCAGACGACCACCACGACGACGACGACCGCCACCGCGATCCACAGCACCGTCTTGCCCGTGTCGGACATTGCATCCCCTTGTCGAGTCGATCGAGTCGAGAGCCGACCCAAGCGGCCTCACCGCAAAACCTACTGCCCGGGACGCACCCCGACCGACCGTTGCGGCCTACCCGAGCCCGAGCCGACGGGCGGTCTCCTCCCGCATCTCGACCTTGCGGATCTTGCCCGTCACCGTCATGGGGAACTCGTCGACGATCTCGA
The DNA here is from genome assembly GCF_039542985.1 of Terrabacter aeriphilus. Taxonomy (NCBI): domain Bacteria; kingdom Bacillati; phylum Actinomycetota; class Actinomycetes; order Micrococcales; family Intrasporangiaceae; genus Terrabacter; species Terrabacter aeriphilus. The sequence continues at coordinate 123,820 of NZ_BAABIW010000017.1, read as the reverse complement.
CGTAGCGGGGGATCTTGTAGTGGGCGAGCCGGCCGGTGCAGAACGCCCGCAGCGACTCCGCGGTGAGCGGCTCGGCGCCGTCCTTCATCCGGACCCACGCGCAGAGCTCCTCGCCGTACTTCTCGTCGGGCACCCCGATGACCTGGGCGTCGAGGACGTCCGGGTGCGTGTAGAGGAACTCCTCGATCTCGCGCGGGTAGACGTTCTCGCCGCCGCGGATGACCATGTCCTTGATCCGCCCGGTGATCTCGACGTAGCCGTCGTCGTGCATGACGCCGATGTCGCCGGTGTGCATCCAGCCGTCGTCGATCGCCTCGGCCGTCTTGTCGGGCTGCTCCCAGTAGCCGAGCATCACCGAGTAGCCCTTGGTGAGGAACTCGCCGGCCTGGCCGCGCGGCAGGGTCTCACCGCTCACCGGGTCGACGATCTTGATCTCGAGGTGCGGCCCGACGCGGCCGACGGTGCCGACCTTCTGCTCGAACGTGTCGTCGGTGCGGTTCTGCGTCGACACCGGCGACGTCTCCGTCATGCCGTAGCAGATCGTCATCTCCTCGATGCCGGCCGCGATGAGGCTCTTCATCAGCTCCGCCGGGCACGGCGAGCCGGCCATGATGCCGGTGCGCACGCTCGAGAGGTCGTAGTCGGCGAAGTCGGGCAGGTTCCACTCGGCGATGAACATCGTGGGCACGCCGTAGAGCGAGGTGATCTTCTCGTCCTGCGTGGCCCGCAGGGTCGCCGCGGGGTCGAAGCCGGGCGCCGGGATCACCATGCAGGCGCCGTGCGTCGTGCACGCGAGGTTGCCCATGACCATGCCGAAGCAGTGGTAGAACGGCACCGGGATGCAGACCCGGTCCTCCTCCGTGTAGTCGCAGAGCTCCCCGACGAAGTAGCCGTTGTTGAGGATGTTGCGGTGGCTGAGGGTCGCACCCTTGGGGAAGCCCGTCGTGCCCGAGGTGTACTGGATGTTGATCGGGTCGGTGTTCGCGAGGCCCGCCTGGATGCCGGCCAGCTCGCTCGCGGCGACGTCGTCGGCCCGCGCGACGAGCGCATCCCAGTCGGCGGTCCCGATGTAGACGACCCGCTCGAGCGTCTCGACCTCCTCGCGCACCTCGTCGACCATGTCGCGGTAGCTGCTCGACTTGAACGACTCCGCCGCCACCAGGGTCGAGATGCCGGCCTGCTCGAGGACGTACTTCAGCTCGTGCGAGCGGTAGCTCGGGTTGATGTTGACGAGGATCGCGCCCATCTTGGCCGTCGCGTACTGCACGAGCGTCCACTCCGAGCAGTTGGGCGCCCAGATGCCGACCCGGTCGCCGGTGCGCACGCCGACGGCCAGCAGGGCGCGGGCGAGCCGGTCGACGTCGGCCTGCAGCTCGGCATACGTCCACCGCCGGCCCTGCGCGACGTCGACGAGGGCCTCGCGGTCGGGGAATCGCGCGACCGTGGCGTCGAAGTCGTCGCCGATCGTCGTCTCGAGCAGCGCGGGCTCGGTCTCGCCGCGGGTGTGCGACAGCGTCGGGTCCAGGTCGGTCGCGGTGGCGGACGGCGAAACGGTCATCGGGTCTCCGGACGTGCGGCGGTGGACGGACGGTCTCACCCAACCCCCGCCACGGCCGCTGCGCAAGGCGTTCCGCCCCCACCCGGGTGTCGGCCGCGTCACGCGGCCCTCTGCTCCGCACCCCGCCGGCACCCAGCGCGCACCCCGGAAAAGCGAGAGCGGCCCGCCTGCTCTCGCAGGGCGGACCGTTCTTCTTCTGTCTCAACACAGAGTGCACCCGAAGGGATTCGAACCCCTAACCTTCTGATCCGTAGTCAGATGCTCTATCCGTTGAGCTACGGGTGCAGATCCGTTCCGGAACGTGTCCGGAGGAACGAAGAGTTACCTTAGCGGGTCGGGTCGGCAGAGACGAAATCGGCCCCCGCGCGCGACCGACGGCGACTGCAAGGACTGCAAGAAAACGGCAGCCCGTCGTCGAAATTCTTGCGGTCACCACCCGGTGTGAGCCGTCTCACCGCCGCCCGGTCCGGTAGCGGCCAAAGGCACCGGTGCCGGCGCGTACCTTGAACTCATCACGTCATCTGTTCAGCATGTGGACACCTGCAGCCCCATCCGGGCTCGCGCCGGGCCACGTGGGGGACAGCTTCGAACCGGCACGACGTGGTGCCGGGCGGCACCGCGCGCGAAGGGATGGGCCCCGAGTTGACCACGACCCACGAGAAACAGACACACACGACGCACGCGGGCCTGGCCGCCTGGGTCGAGCAGGTCGCCGAGCTGACTCAGCCGCGCGACATCCGCTGGATCACCGGCACCCCCGAGGAGTGGGCGGAGCTGACCGACCAGCTCGTCGACGCCGGCACGTTCACGCGGCTCGACGAGAGCCGGAAGCCGAACTCGTTCTACTGCGCGAGCGACCCCACCGACGTCGCGCGCGTCGAGGACCGCACCTACATCTGCTCGGTCGACGAGAAGGACTGCGGGCCCACCAACAACTGGATGGCACCCGAGCTGATGAAGGCCCGGATGACCGAGCTCTACCGCGGCTGCATGCAGGGCCGCACGATGTACGTCATCCCGTTCGTCATGGGCCACCTCGACGCCAAGGTGCCGATGTTCGGGGTCGAGATCACCGACTCGGCCTACGTCGTCGTCTCCATGCTCGTCATGGCGCGCTGCGGCGACGCCGTCCTGCGCAAGATCGAGGAAACGAACGCCGACTACGTGCCTGCGCTGCACTCGGTCGGCGCCCCGCTCGCCGACGGCCAGGCCGACGTCGCGTGGCCGTGCTCCGACACGAAGTACATCGTGCACTTCCCCGAGGAGCGCACCATCTGGAGCTACGGCTCGGGCTACGGCGGCAACGCGCTGCTCGGCAAGAAGTGCTACTCCCTGCGCATCGCGTCGGCGATCGCGCGCGACGAGGGCTGGATGGCCGAGCACATGCTCATCCTCAAGCTCACGTCGCCGAAGGGCTCGGTGCACTACGTCGCGGCGGCCTTCCCCTCCGCGTGCGGCAAGACGAACCTCGCGATGATCACCCCGACCGTGCCCGGCTGGAAGGCCGAGATGGTCGGCGACGACATCGCGTGGATGCGCTTCGGCGAGGACGGGCGGCTGTATGCCGTCAACCCCGAGTTCGGTCTCTTCGGCGTGGCCCCGGGCACGGGTGCCTCGACCAACCCCAACGCGATGGCCACCATCGAGAAGGGCAACTCGGTCTTCACCAACGTCGCCCTGACCGACGACGGCGACGTGTGGTGGGAGGGCATGACCGACGAGCCGCCGGCGCACCTGACCGACTGGCACGGCAACGACTGGACGCCTGAGGACGGCAAGGCCGGCACGCTCTCGAGCCACCCGAACAGCCGCTTCTGCACGCCGGCGTCGCAGTGCCCGATGATCGCGCCGGAGTACGACAACCCCGACGGCGTGCCGATCGACGCGATCCTCTTCGGCGGCCGCCGCAAGACGACCGTGCCGCTCGTCTACGAGTCCCGCGACTGGCAGCACGGCACCTTCATCGGCGCCACCCTGTCGTCCGAGACGACGGCTGCGGCCACCGGCGCCGTCGGCGTCGTGCGCCGCGACCCGATGGCGATGCTGCCCTTCATCGGCTACCACGCCGGTGACTACATGAACCACTGGCTAGAGATCGGCAAGAGCGCGGACGCGTCCAAGCTGCCCCGCATCTTCGGGGTCAACTGGTTCCGTCGTGACGAGGAGGACGGCTCCTTCCTCTGGCCCGGCTTCGGTGAGAACAGCCGGGTGCTCAAGTGGGTCATCGAGCGCCTCGACGGCGACGCCGATGCCGTGGAGACCCCGATCGGGTTCGTGCCGACCGAGGGCGCCATCGACATCGACGGGCTCGACATGACGCCCGAGCAGGTCGCCAAGGCCATCCGGGTCGACGCGGCCGACTGGGCCAAGGAGCTGCCCCTCATCCAGGAGTGGTTCGACAAGTTCGGCGAGCAGCTCCCCGCGGAGCTGTGGGCCGAGTTCGACACCCTCAAGGCGCGGGTCGGCCAGGGCTGACCCGACCACCGAGGATCGCTCCACCCGCCGCCGCACCGGCGCGGACGACGTGATGCAGGGCCCGGCACCGTTGCGGTGCCGGGCCCTGCCACGTGCAGCGGGGTACGTGTCACCCATGAGCGACCAGACGGCCTACACGCGTGACGAGTCCGAGGCGGAGCGGATCGACCGCAACTTCGGAGAGCAGCTGCAGGAGCTGCGCATCGCCCAGGCGGGCGTGCAGATCCTCTTCGCCTTCCTGCTGACCGTGCCGTTCCAGCAGCGCTTCACGATCCTCACGGACCTGCAGCGCACCATCTACGTCGGCACGCTGCTGGCGCTCGCCGTCAGCGTCATCACCTTCACGGCGCCGGTCGCCATGCACCGGACGCTCTTCCGCAAGGGCCTCAAGGACTTCCTCGTCACCTACACCGACCGGCTCATGATGGTGGGTCTGCTGACGCTCGGGCTCGGCATCGTCGGCGGCGTCGTGCTCGTGCTCGACGTGCTCCTGTCGCACACGGCCGCCCTGTGGATCGGTGGGGCCCTGCTCGTGTTCGGCCTCGCGCTCTGGGTGGCCGTGCCGCTCTCGAAGCGCGACCTGGCCCGGCGCAACGTCGAGGCGGGCAGCGAGACCCCCGCCTGAGCCGCCGACACGCCCGAAACCGTCGAGTGGCCACTACTTGCGGGTCCGGCACCGTCGAGAGGCCATGATCTGCGGGCCGCCCACCGGGCGGAGGCGGCGGGACGCCGTCGCTCACGAGGCCCCTCGTTCCTCGGGGCCTCGTGAGCTCCTCCCAAAGACCACGCGTTCGGTCAGCACATGACAGAAGAACCCCGACGAAAAGCGTGTCGGGGTCCTTCTGTCATGTGCTGGCGGAGGCGGCGGGATTTGAACCCGCGAGAGGTTTTATCCTCAACCCGCTTAGCAGGCGGGCGCACTAGGCCACTATGCGACGCCTCCGTGCCCGGATCGAGACCGCCGAGGCGGCGTCGGATGCACGGGCGGACACAGGCTACCGGCACGAGCGCGCCCCGCCCAAACCGGGTCCCTCCGGCACCCCGACGCGGCGACGCCGGGGGCGATGCGGTATCACGCGAGGATCCGGGGCACAATGTCATGTCGGCTCGTGCGCGCGAGCGGATGAGAGAGGACTCCATGACCAACCCGAACGCGCGAGGTCAGGCTGCCGGCCAGACCCGCGACACGCTGCGTCGTGAGCTCAGGTCGGGCTTCCGTCGTGCCGTCGGACTCACCGCTCTGGGCACCGTCGTACCCGGCGCGGGCCTGACCCGGACGCGCAGCCGCAAGGCCGGCTGGACGATCCTCGTGCTGGCGGTCCTCGCCCTCGGGGTCGGCGCGTACTACGTCCTGCGCACGGGCGCCACGAACGCCGCGCTGACCATCGTCTCGCGCCCCACCCTGCTGCAGGTGCTCGCGATCCTCTTCGTCGTCGGCGGCATCCTCTGGTGCGGCTCGATCATCCTCACGGCGGTGCAGTCGCGCCCGGCCCGCCTCGACAGCACGCGCACCCGCCTGCTCGCCGCGTTCACCACGCTCATGGTGTTCCTCGTCGCCGGCTCCTCGTTCAAGTTCGCGGAGTACGCGACGATCACCAAGACCACCGTCGCCCAGGTCTTCGGCACGACCCCGATCAAGCCCGGCGTGGGCGCGCAGGTCGCGGAGGGCGACGACCCGTGGGCCGACCAGGCCCGCGTCAACATCCTGCTGCTCGGCTCCGACGCCGGCGCCGACCGCATCGGCATCCGCACCGACTCGATGATCCTCGCGAGCATCGACACGAAGTCAGGTCGCACGGCCCTGATCTCCATGCCCCGCAACCTGCTCAACGCGCCTCTCTCACCCGAGAGCCCGCTGCTCGCCCGCTACCCGTCGGGCCACTTCGGCCAGCCCAACCGCACGTGCTCGCAGGGCCCCGGGCAGTGCATGCTCACCAACCTCTACGTCGAGGCCGAGACGTACGCGAAGAGCCACCCCGGCTCCTACCCGACCGGTGAGGAGCCCGGGCGCACCGAGATCCGCGGCGCGGTGCAGGAGATCACCGGCCTCAAGGTCGACCAGATGGTCGTCATCGACCTCAAGGGCTTCTCCCAGCTCATCGACGCCATGGGCGGCCTCGACATCAACGTCAAGCTGAGCGGCTACGGCACCAAGCTGACGATCGGCGGCGCGCACGACGCGTCGGGGCGCCTCTACGGCGTCAAGGGCTACTTCGAGCCGGGCCGTCAGCACCTCGACGGCTGGCACTCGCTCTGGTACGCCCGGACCCGCGCGGCCGACAGCGACACGTACCGCCAGATGCGGCAGCGCTGCGTCGTGCAGGCGATCGTCAACCAGGTGAACCCCGCCTCGATGGTCACGAAGTACCCCGAGATCGCCAGCATCCTCAAGAACAACATCTACACCGACATCCCGGGCCAGAACCTGCCCGCCTTCGTCGACCTCGTCGAGCGCGTGCAGAAGTCGAAGATCAACAGCGTCGCCCTGACGCAGGCTCAGGGGGTCCAGTCCGGCGACCCGGACTACGACCTCATCCGGAAGCTCGTCCAGAAGGGGATCGCGCCGCCCAAGGCGACGCCCAAGCCGTCGAAGACGAGCACCCCGACGACGTCGACGACCTCCGAGGCCGACGCGTACGAGACCTGCTGAGTCGCGCCGCCGGGCAGGGCCCCGGTGACGAACGAAGCCCCCGGCCGACGGCCGGGGGCTTCGTCACAAACGACGGGATTGGTGTCGCTCGTTGCTGTGGATCTCGAGTGTCAGAGCGGGCGAACTGCGTCGGCCTGCGGGCCCTTCGGACCCTGCGTGACCTCGAACTCGACTCGCTGCGCCTCGTCCAGCGAACGGTAGCCGTTCGACTGGATGGCCGAGTAGTGGACGAAAACGTCGGGGCCGCCGCCGTCCTGGGCGATGAAGCCAAAGCCCTTTTCAGCGTTGAACCACTTGACGGTGCCCTGTGCCATACGGGTGACTCTTCCTTCTCTAGCGTGTGGGACAACGCACCTCGCGCCTCCCAAGCTGCCGCCGTGACTCCACTCGACGGGCGGACCCACCGACGTCGAAAAGAAATCCCGTCACCGTTGCTGATGACGGGCGCCTGCTCGACTGCTAGGAACTGCAACTGCAACCGCGACGAACCTAGCAGAATACAGCCCGCGGTGAGGTGCGACGGCCGCCTTTTTCGACCGCTCAGGCGGGCTCGGTCCCGGCCCCTCGAGAGGTCCCCCGCAGGGCCAGGCGGGGCGGCCGGTCGCCGCGGATCGTGGCCACCATGTCGACCACCCGACGGGTCGCCCGCACGTCGTGCGCGCGGAACACCGTGGCCCCCAGCCAGGCCGCCACCGCCGTCGCCGCGAGCGAGCCCTCGAGCCGTTCCTCGGCCGGCAGGTCGAGCGTCTCGCCGACGAAGTCCTTCCGCGACATCGCCTGCAGCACGGGGTAGTTCAGCGCCACGACGTCGGCCGTGTGCCGCAGCACCTCGAGCGAGTGAGCGGTCGTCTTGCCGAAGTCGAGGGTGGGGTCGACGAGGATGCGCTCCTTCGGTATGCCGGCTCGCTCGGCGGCCCGCGCCCCCTCCGCGAGCGTGCGCACGACGTCGCGCACGACGTCGAGGGGGTCGTCGCCGTAGCTGACGTCGACGGGGTCGGTCCGGGGCGGGAGCCCGCCGGTGTGCGAGATGACGTAGCCCGCCCCGATGCGTGCAGCGACGTGGACGAGGTCGCGGTCGTGGCTGGCCCACGTGTCGTTGACGAGATCGACGGTGCCGGCGGCGGCGAGCGCGACCTCGGCCCGCCACGTGTCGAGGCTGAGGATGACGTCGGGGTGCGCCCCGCGGGCCCACTCGAGGAAGGGCACGACCCGCCGGATCTCCTCGTCGGCGTCGACGACCTCACCCTCCTGGCCGGCGCGCACACCGCCGACGTCGACGAGGTCGGCACCCCGCTCGACCGCGTCGGCGAGCGCCGCCTTGGCCGAGTCGAGGTCGGCGTGCCGGTTGCCGCTGAAGAACGAGTCACGCGTGCGGTTGACGATCGCCATCACGGCCGGCGCGCCGGCGTCGAACCGCTTGCCGCGCAGCACCAGCGGGCTCGGCGCCGGGAGGTCGAGCGGGGCCAGGCGGCCCAGGATCTCGGTGGTGGACGGGCCGCGGTCCGGGCCGGAGGGTCTGCTCACACTGTCGTATCTCACGCGGCCGGCCGAAGGTCAACGGGCGTCTCGAGCATGGTTGCAGAACTGTTATGATTGCGGAGCAGGCCTCGTCCGCGGCCCAACCACGCTCCCGGTCGGGTCGCGGACGGTCTGCCGGTCCTGACCGTCCCGGAATGACGATCGACCACCGAGCCCCCAACGACGAATCGGCGGGGGCTTTGCCATGCAAGGAAACTGAATACCGCCATGTCGTACATCGTGTCGTTCTTCGCAGCGATGAACCGCCCGTCCCGCACCCAGCTGGTCGGTCAGTACAACTCCAGCACGACGTTCGAGGAGCGCCTCGGCCTCCTCTGACCACCATGAACGAAAGGGACTCCGGATCTCCGGAGCCCCTTTTTTCATGCCCGGACGCCGACGGCCGCCCCGACGGACCGCCACCAACTCCGCCGCGGAACGGCCCCGAGCACGCCACCGCCGACGTATGCCGTCTCGTGGCGGTCCGTCGGTGCGGACCAGAGAGCTCCGCTGGGGCTCCGAGGCGCTCCGCGCCCTCGGAGCCCTGCGCGGAGGGCGTGGGATTCGAACCCACGATGGGTTTGACCCCATAGCGGTTTTCAAGACCGCCGCACTCGGCCACTATGCGAGCCCTCCAGTGTCCGCGGAAGTCTAGCGGCGCCACCGCGGACGTGCCGACGGCGGCCACCTCAGGCTGGCGACTCGGGCGGGAGCGTGAGGACGCAGGCTCCGGGGCGCGCGAAGGGCTCCAGCGCGACGTCGGACGCCGGCTCACCCTGCCCGGCGAAGACACCCTCGACGAGTCCCAGGTGCACCCGACAGATCACCTCTGGATGGCGCCGCGCCGACTCCAACAGGGGGCATGTCCGCAGGAGGACCGTCGCGCCGTCCAGCGCCCGCGCGCCACGGGGCTCGATGGCCGGCGAGAATCCGAGCCGGGACAGCATGCCGACCACCGCCTCCCGACGACTTGTCGCCGGCTGCCGCCGCCCCCGATGGTCACGGGGCGCAGCCTCGCGGGCGGACAGGGTCGCACCCCAGACGTGACCGATAGAGCGGGCGTCGTCACCTGGATCGCCACCGCGTTCGGCCAAGCGCTCGGCGAACGCGGCCGCCAGGGCGACGTACTCCTCCACCAGCTCCGCCCTGCCGTCGTCCGCAGCCTGCCCGAGCGCCGTGGTGCGATAGCGCGTCGCCGGCCGCCCCCGCCTCCCGGTGAGTGCCGGCGCAACCTCGAGGAGGTCGTCCTCGAGGAGGGCGGATAGGTGGTGACGCACGGTGTTCGGGTGGCCGCCGAGCCGGTCGACGACGTCCCCGACGGTGACCCCTTCACCGGGGGCCGCATCTGGCCCGCCGGTGCTGTCGGTCACGACGTCACGGACGGCCGTGAGCACCCGGGCCCGGGCGGCGTCGAGCCTCGGACGGGTGCCGGCACCGAGCCGAGTTGGTGCCGGGCCGTCAGCAGGGGTACTTTTCACAATGTCATTGTATAAAATATCGTTCCCGGAGGCCACCCATGGATGCCCGACTCGACCTGCCCATCACCGAAGCCCACTCGTGTGGCTGCGACGACGCCGCGCACGGCGCGCCCGAGCTCGACGTACGACCCATTCCGCACGCCATCCGGCACGCGACGGTGTTCGGAGCCCTGGGAGCGATCCCCCCGGGCGGCACGCTGGTGCTCGTGGCGCCCCACGACCCCAAACCGCTGCTCGCTCAGATCGTCGACCGCGAGGGCCCCGTCACCGTGAGCTACCTCGTGGAGGGCCCCGACCTCTGGCGCCTGGCCATCACTCGGGCCTGAGGGACAGGGACCACCGTGTGCTCCTACTGCGGTTGCGAGTCCATCACCGTGGTCGGCCGCTTCATGGCCGAGCACGTCGAGATCATCAACGCGTCCGGAGACCTGCGCCGGGCGTGCGAACGCCGCGACGACGCGGCCGTCGAGCGTGCCGCCCACCGCCTGGGGCACCTGCTCGACCCGCACACCTCGGCGGAGGAGTCCGGGATCTTCGCCGTGCTCTCCGAGGACCCGGAGTTCACCGACCACGTGGCCACCCTCTGCGCCGAGCACGATGACCTGGGCAGGCAGCTGGTGGCGATCCGCCGAGGCGAGCACCGCCGGTTTCCCGTCTTCGAGCGCGCGCTGCGCGACCACATCGACCGGGAGGAGAACGGGCTCTTCCCGGCAGCGGCCATCGCGTTCGCCGGACCGGAATGGGACCGCGTCGAGTCCCTGACACCTGCGGCCCACGGGCACCCACACGAGCACCCGCACGCCGTATGAGACGACCGGGCAAGCCCACCCCTGCTGCCGACGACTCGGCGACGCAGCCAGGACGCCCCACTGCCACGCGGAGCCGCTTCCCGCTGCGCGATCGACCGGGCATCGCCTGGCTCGCGGTCGCGGGCGTGCTGGCACTCGTCCACCCGTTCGTGCCCGCGGCTGACTGGCTGCTCGTCCACCTCGTGCTGCTCGGCGCCGTCACCCACTCGGCGATGGTGTGGAGCACCCACTTCACCCAGGCGATCCTTCGCACCGCGGAGCTGCTCGACGACCGCGCCCAGCAGAACCGTCGCATCCTCGTCCTGCTCGCCGGCGCCGCCGGGGTGCTCGTCGGCGTGCCGACGGGATGGTGGGCCCTGACCCTCGCCGGAGCGGTCGGTGTCACGGTCGCCGCCGTCTGGCACGGGGTGGCTCTCTGGAGGCGCCTGCGTTCCGCCCTGCCCGGCCGCTTTCGCGTCACCGTGTACTACTACCTCGCCGCCGCGTCGGCCGTCCCGGCGGGAGCGGGCCTCGGCGCGTGGCTCGCTCGTGGGCTCGACGACGACTGGCACTCGAGGGTGCTCGTGGCCCACTCCATGGTCATGGTGCTCGGCTGGTTGGGGCTCACCGTGACCGGCACCCTGGTGACCCTGTGGCCAACGATGCTGCGCACACGCATGGACGACCGCGCGGAACGCCTTGCGCGACAATCGCTCCCGGTCCTCGTGGCCGGTCTCGTGGTGCTCGTCGCGGGTGCCCTGACCGGGAACCGTAGCATCGCCCTCGTCGGGCTGATGACGTATGCCGCCGGGTTGTGGTGGTGGGGACGGGCCCTCGCGCGGCCCTCCCGGCAGGCGCCCCCGCGCTCCTTCGCGACCTGGTCGGTGACCGCAGGCCTCGCTTGGGGAGCCGTCGCACTCATCCTCGTCGGCTGGCGGATCGGCACGGCCGAAGCATGGGCTTCGGTCGCACAGGGGTACGGCGTCGTGGCTGCCGTCATCGCGCTGGGTTTCGCGCTGCAGCTGCTCTTCGGCGCGCTCTCGCACCTCATCCCTGTGGTGCTCGGCGGTGGACCATCCGTCGTCCGCGCCGCGTCATCACGCTTGGATCGAGGGTGGGTGTGGCGCGTCGTCGTCGTCCAGCTCGGTCTGGTCATCGCCCTGCTGCCGGTCCCTTCCACGGTGCGCATCGCCGTCTCCGTCCTCGTCCTCGGGGCGCTGGGTGCGTTCGTGCTGCTCCTGCTCGGCGCGGTCCGGGCTGCCGTAGCCGCGCGCCGGTCCCCTGCCGACGGCCCCGTCCACGGTCCAGGCCGCGCCGGAGCTGACGCCGGGCACCCGGTCTCCCCCCTGCACGGGCGAGGCGGCCAGGTCACGGGCGCCCTCTCGACCGTCGCTCTCGTCATGGCCCTCGGAATCGCCGTCGGTCCCGCGCTCGCGGGGGGCACGGGCGCCACGGCCGTCTCCCTCGCCGGCGGCGCCGCACCCAGTGGCCACACCACGCGTGCACGCGTGGAGGCTCACGACATGGCGTTCGTGCCGGCTCGCATCGTCGTGCCCGCGGGCGACGTGCTGGTGGTCGACCTCGTCAACACCGACGTCGGCTCGCCGCACGACCTGACCTTCGGCAACGGCACCCACACCCCCCGCGTCATGCCTGGGCGGTCTGCGACGGTGACGGTCGGCGTCGTCGGCGCCCCGACGGAGGGCTGGTGCAGCATCGTCGGCCACCGCCAGATGGGGATGGTCCTGCACCTCGTCGTCAGCGGAGCACCGCCCCAGCACCCGACAGGCGCCCCTCCCAGCGACTCGACCAGTGGCTCGACGGCGACGGGTCCCGGCCACGCCACATCCACCCCCGCGCTCCGGCTCGACGGCGCGTTCGCGGCGGGCTTCCAGGCCGTCGACGCGACCCTGCCCCCGCTCACCCCGGAGCGGGTCCACCGCGTCACGCTGCGGGTCGAGGAGGTGCAGCTCGAGGTGGCGCCCGGCTGGTGGCAGAAGCGGTGGACCTTCGGCGGCTCGGTGCCCGGACCGACGCTGCACGGGCGAGTGGGTGACACGTTCGTCGTGACCCTCGTCAACGGTGGCTCGATCGGGCACTCGGTCGACTTCCACGCGGGCGAGCGCGCCCCGGACGCCGTCATGCGCACGATCCCGCCGGGCGGCACGCTCACGTACCGCTTCACTGCCGCGCGCGCCGGCATCTGGATGTACCACTGCAGCACCATGCCGATGAGCGCCCACATCGCTGCGGGCCTGTTCGGGACCGTCGTGATCGAGCCACCCGACCTGCCCGTCGTCAACCGCAGCTACGTCCTCGTCCAGTCAGAGGTCTTCGTCGACGGAGACGGGGAGGCTCCGGGACGGGAGGTCGACGCGGACGCTGCGGCCGCGGACCAACCGGACGCCGTGACGTTCAACGGCGTCGCGAACCAGTACACCGCCCAGCCGCTCAGGAGCCGGTCCGGCGAGCGGGTGCGGGTCTGGGTGCTCGCGGCGGGGCCGAACCGCGGCAGCGGCTTCCACGTGGTCGGGTCGCAGTTCGACACGGTGTACGCCGACGGTGCCTACCTGCTCGACCGCGGTCGCGGGCCGTCCGGCGGACGCGACGGTGGCGCGCAGGTGCTCGCCCTCGCACCGGGCCAGGGCGGCTTCGTCGAGCTGAGGCCCACCGAGCCCGGCCGGTACCCGTTCGTCACCCACGCCATGGCGGACGCCGAGCTCGGTGCCCGAGGGGTGCTTGCCGTGACGCGCTGACCTCCCGGCGCCCGAGAGTCCTGACGTCGCGTTCCGGGCACGCCGTCTACCCGACCGGATCACGGCCGGTCCCTGGGAGGGCGAGCTCAGATGTAGATGGCGGGGTCGACCCAGTGGTTGGCGGGGTCGCGCTTGGGGAAGCGCACGACGGCAGGGATGCCGGTCGCGACCGCCCCCGCCGGCACGTCCTTGACGACGACGGAGTTCGCACCGATCTGCACGTCGTCGCCGACGAGCACCGGCCCGAGCACCCGGGCACCGGCGCCGATCGTGACGCGGTTGCCGACCGTCGGGTGGCGCTTGACGTGCGCGAGCGAGCGCCCACCGAGCGTGACCCCGTGGTAGAGCATCACGTCGTCACCGACCTCGGCGGTCTCGCCGATGACGACGCCCATCCCGTGGTCGATGAAGAAGCGTCGGCCGAGCCGCGCGGCGGGGTGGATCTCGACGCCGGTCACGGCGCGGGCCGCCGTGGCGAGCACCCGCGCCGGCAGTCGCCCACCGGGCCGCTTCCACAGCTCGTGGATGCCGCGGTGCGCCCAGATGGCGTGCAGGCCCGGAGAGGTCAGCACGATCTCGAGGCGGGAGCCCGCCGCGGGGTCGCGCTCCATGGCGCCGTCGACGTCCTCGCGGACGCGGTCGGCCACCTTGCGCACGACACCGAGCGGTCCGGCATACCTCGTCGGCGGCTCCTGGGCGCCCGGCGCGGCCGGGAGCGTCTCGGCGACGGGTGGCGCACCGGGCACCTCGGTGGGTCGCTCGTCACGCACGAGCGTCAGCGGGGGCTCGGCGTGGCCGACGTCGCGCCCCAGGGGTCGGGCGGTGCTCATGGGCGGTCTCCCAGCGGGCCGACGTCAGTCGACGAGCCCTTCGAAGAGGATGGTGGACAGGTAGCGCTCGCCGAAGGAGGGGATGATGACGACGATCGTCTTGCCCTTGTTCTCCTCGCGCTGGGCGACCTGGACGGCCGCGGCGATGGCGGCGCCCGAGCTGATGCCGACGAGGAGGCCCTCCTCCGTCGCGGCGCGGCGCGCCCACGCCACCGAGGTCTCGGCGTTGACGTCGATGACCTCGTCGTAGACCTCCGTGTCGAGGATCTCGGGGACGAAGTTGGCGCCGATGCCCTGGATCTTGTGCGGGCCGGGCTGGCCGCCGTTGAGGATGGGCGACTCCTCCGGCTCGACCGCGATGATCTGCACGCTCGGCTTGCGGGCCTTCAGCGCCTGGCCGACGCCCGTGATGGTGCCGCCGGTGCCGATGCCGGCCACCACGATGTCGACCTCGCCGTCGGTGTCCTTCCAGATCTCCTCGGCCGTCGTGCGGCGGTGGATCTCCGGGTTCGCCTCGTTGGCGAACTGGCGGGCCAGCACGCCGCCGCGCTCGGCGACGATCTCGTCGGCCTTGGCCACGGCGCCCTTCATGCCGGTCGACGGGTCGGTGAGCACGAGCTCGGCGCCGAACGCGCGCAGCAGCGCGCGGCGCTCCTTGCTCATCGACTCGGGCATCGTCAGCACGACCTTGTAGCCGCGCGCGGCGCCGACCATGGCGAGCGCGATGCCGGTGTTGCCCGAGGTCGCCTCGACGATCGTGCCGCCCGCCTTCAGCTCGCCGCTCGCCTCGGCGGCGTCGACGATGGCGACGCCGATGCGGTCCTTGACCGAGTTGGCGGGGTTGTAGAACTCGAGCTTGGCGGCGACGGTCGCCTCGGCTCCGTCGGTCACCTTGTTGAGGCGCACGAGCGGCGTGTTGCCGACGAGCTTCGTGACGTCGTCGTGGATCGGCATGGCTGGTGGCCCTCTCGTCGTGTGGTGTCTGGCGTCTGGGTCGTGGACAGGTCGTACGTTCCGATTGTCGGCGACAACCGGAGAACCGTTATGCATATTCCAACATCTCGTTATCCCCGTCCACCGGCGCCCATGATCCGGGCGGTTCGGGACGAGCGTCACGTCGCGACGGCCGTCACAATCACTAAGCGCTTGCTCACACGTCAGTAGACTCGCCGCCATGAGTGCCCTCCAGATCGTCGCCGCCGTCGTCTGCCTCGGCGTGACGGCCGTCGCCGTCGCCCTGCTCGTCCGGACGGTCAACCACTTCCTCGCGACGTTCCGGCTGGGCCAGCCGGAGGACCGCGGTGACGACAAGGGCGCCCGTACGCGCACCCTGCTGCGCGAGTTCCTCGGCCACACGCGCATGTCGCGCCTGCCGGTCGTCGCCATCGCGCACTGGTTCACGATGGTCAGCTTCGGCGTCCTCTTCTTCACGCTGCTCAACGCCTTCGGCCAGCTCTTCTCGCCGGAGTTCGTGCTGCCGGTCATCGGCCACTTCTTCCTCTACGAATGGGTCACCGACTTCTTCGCCTTCGCCGGCTTCATCTCGATCGTCGTGCTCATGGCGATCCGGCAGAAGAACCACCCGCGCTCGGCCGCCGGCGACGACGGGCGACGCAGCCGCTTCTTCGGGTCGACGTGGTGGCAGGCCTACTACGTCGAGCTGACGATCCTCGGCGTCACGCTCTGCATCGGCCTGCTCCGCGCGCTCGAGTGGACGCTCGCCCGCAAGACCGGCACCGGCATGGACACCGCGCTCCACTTCCCGCTCACCGGCTGGATCGGCAACTTCTTCACCGGCCTGTCGGTCGGCGCCGTCGAGAACCTCATCGTCGTCATCGCCGCGATCAAGATCCTCATCTCCTTCGCGTGGATGATCACCATCGCGCTGCAGCCGACGATGGGTGTCGCCTGGCACCGCTTCCTCGCCTTCTTCAACATCTTCTTCAAGCGCCACGCCGACGGCCGCACGAGCCTCGGCGAGCTGCAGCCGATCCGCGTCGACGGCAAGCCGCTCGACTTCGAGAACGTCGACGAGCTCGACGAGGACGCCGCGCTCGGCGTCGGCAAGGTCGAGGACTTCACCTGGAAGGGCCTGCTCGACTTCACGACGTGCACCGAGTGCGGCCGCTGCCAGAGCCAGTGCCCGGCGTGGAACACCGACAAGCCCCTGTCGCCCAAGCTGCTCGTCATGACGCTGCGCGACCACGCGCACGCCAAGTCGCCGTGGCTGCTCGCCTCCGAGGAGATGCGCGCCGGCGGCATCGAGTCGGCCGAGGGCTTCAGCGACGCGACGAAGGGCGCCGTCGCCACCGAGTCGCTCGTCGGCGAGACCGGCTACGACATCCGCCACCCGCTCCAGGCCTACAACCCGCACGGCCCCGACGCCGTCATCGACGAGGACGTGCTCTGGTCGTGCACGACGTGCGGCGCCTGCGTCGAGCAGTGCCCCGTCGACATCGAGCACGTCGACGCCATCGTCGACATGCGCCGCTACAAGAACCTCATCGAGTCGGCCTTCCCCGCCGAGCTCAACGGCCTCTTCAAGAACCTCGAGAAGAACAGCAACCCGTGGGGGCTCGCGCCGCGGCTGCGGATGGACTGGGCCAAGGACCTCCCCTTCGAGGTCAAGCAGGTCGGCCAGGACGTGGAGAGCCTCGACGAGGTCGACTACCTCTTCTGGGTCGGCTGCGCCGGCGCCTACGAGGACCGCGCCAAGAAGACCACCCGCGCCGTGGCCGAGCTGCTCCACACGGCCGGCGTCAGCTTCGCCGTGCTCGGCGACGGCGAGGCCTGCACCGGCGACTCGGCCCGCCGCGCCGGCAACGAGTTCCTCTTCCAGATGCTCGCGCAGCAGAACGTCGAGACCCTCAACGAGGTGGGCGCGACGAAGATCGTCGTCACCTGCGCGCACTGCTTCAACACCATCAAGAACGAGTACCCCCAGCTCGGCGGGCAGTACGAGGTGCTGCACCACACGCAGCTGCTCAACCGCCTCGTGCGTGAGAAGCGCCTGACGCCGGTTGCCCGCCCCGGGGACGCGTCGTCGGCCGGCACCCTGACCGGGGCCGCCTCGACCGGCACCAAGGTCACCTACCACGACCCCTGCTACCTCGGCCGGCACAACCAGGTCTACGCCCCGCCGCGCGAGCTGCTCCAGATCCTGCCCGGCGTCGAGTACGCCGAGATGGAGCGCAGCAAGGAGAAGTCGTTCTGCTGCGGCGCCGGCGGCGCGCGCATGTGGATGGAGGAGAAGCTCGGCACGCGGATCAACACGAACCGCACCGAGGAGGCCCTCGCGACGGGCGCCGAGCGCATCGCCGTCGGCTGCCCCTTCTGCAAGGTCATGCTCTCCGACGGGCTCAACGCCGCCATCCAGGACGGCAACGCCACCGACGCCGTCGAGGTCGTCGACGTCGCGCAGATGCTCCTCGCGGCCGTGCGCCGCGGCGACGACGGCGACGCGCGGGCCGAGGCGGCCACGCCCGAGCCCGAGCCCGCCCCCACCGCCTGAGGGCCCACCCGGCACGCCGCCTCCGAGGAGGTATGCCGGGTGGCCCGCCCGGTTACGCCGCGCGCGGTCCGGGGCCGCTGCGTGAGAACGCTCTCACCACCACTTGACGCGGATGTCGCGGCGGCAGCAGGGTCGGCTCATGACTCATCGACGAGATCGTGAACGCGGGCGTGTCCGGGCGGGCCGGCCCCTCGCCCTGCTGGCGCTGACGACGGCCCTGGCCACGGCGGTCGCGGCCCTCCCGGCAGCGGCCCTGTCGACCGCCGGCCGCACGGCCCCCGCCCGCACGTCCCCCGCCGAGGCCGCCCCCGCTGCGACCGCCCCCGCTACGAGGGCCTCCGCGCCCGCGGCGGCACCCACGACGGCTCCCCGGCCCGCCCCGGCCCGGCACCAGGGCGGCATGCCGGACCTCGGCCCGAACACCTACGTCTTCACGCCCTCGATGCCGCAGGACCAGATCCAGGCCACGGTCGACGCCGTCGCGGCCCGGCAGGTGGGCAACGAGATGGGCAGTGACCGCTATGCGCTGCTCTTCGCTCCCGGCACCTACGGGTCGGCCGAGAAGCCGCTCAACTTCCAGGTCGGCTACTACACCGAGGTCGCCGGGCTCGGGCAGAGCCCGGGCGACGTCACCGTCAACGGCTCGGTCTACGTGCGCAACCAGTGCAGCGCCGACGGCAGCTGCATCGCGCTCAACAACTTCTGGCGCTCGATGAGCAACCTGACGATCAACGTCACGACACCCGACTTCGGTTGCTACTCCGGCCAGTTCTGGGCCGTCTCGCAGGCCGCCCCGCTGCGCCGCGTGCACGTCAAGGGCCAGACGACGCTCATGGACTACTGCACCGGGCCCTCCTACGCGAGCGGCGGCTTCATCGCCGACTCCCGCTTCGACGCCACCGTCATCAGCGGCTCGCAGCAGCAGTTCTTCACGCGCAACAGCGAGCTCACGGGGTGGAGCAACGGCGTCTGGAACCAGGTCTTCGCCGGCACCGAGGGCGCCCCGGCCGAGTGCTTCCCGGCTGCAGCCGACTGCGGCGGCCCCTACACCACGGTCGCCGAGACCTCGGTGAGCCGCGAGAAGCCCTACCTCTACCAGGACGCCGCTGGCGCCTACCGCGTCTTCGTGCCGGCCGCCGCGACGGCGAGTCGCGGCACGACGTGGGCCGACGGCCCGACGCCCGGCCGCTCGGTCCCGCTGCGCGACGTCTTCGTCGCCCGGCCCTCCGACTCGGCCCGCACCATCAACCGTGAGCTGGCGCGCGGACGGCACCTGCTGCTGACCCCCGGGGTCTACCACCTGGACCAGACGCTCGAGGTGCGCCGGGCCGGCACGGTGGTGCTCGGCCTCGGGCTCGCCAGCCTGACCCCGACCCGCGGCCAGGTCGCCATGCGCGTCGCCGACGTGCCCGGGGTCGACGTCGCGGGCATCACCTTCGACGCGGGCCCGGTCTCCTCGACGGTGCTCCTGCAGGTGGGGTCGGGGCACGGAGGCAAGGGTCACGACCGCGACCGGTCGAGCCGGGCGAGCGACCCGACCGCCCTGCAGGACGTCTTCTTCCGCATCGGCGGCCCCTACCTCGGCAAGGCGGCCGTGAGCCTGCTCGTCAACAGCGACCACGTCGTGCTCGACGACATCTGGGCCTGGCGGGCCGACCACGGCAACGGCGTGGGCTGGACGCTGAACACCGCCGACACCGGCCTCGTCGTCAACGGTGACCACGTGACGGCCACCGGCCTCTTCGTGGAGCACTACCAGAAGACCGAGGTCGTCTGGAACGGCGAGCACGGCGAGGTGACCTTCTTCCAGAACGAGCTGCCCTACGACCCGCCGAGCCAGGCGGCCTGGCGGTCCGCGCCCGGCCACGACGGCTACCCGGCCCTGCTCGTGACGAAGCGGGTCAAGCACTTCTCCGGCACCGGCATGGGCTCCTACAGCTTCTTCAACCAGGGGGTCGACGTCTTCGCCGAGAACGCGTTCGAGGTTCCCCGGACGCCGGGCGTGCGCCTGCACGACCTGCTGACCGTCTTCCTCGACCCGACCAACGGCCGGGGCGGCATCCGCCACGTCGTCAACGGCGTCGGCGGCTCCTCGACGATCGCCAACCCGAGCACACCCGTGACGGTCGTCGACTACCCCTGACGGGCGCGCCGGGGCCGTAGGGTGAGGCGATGACCGCCGACCTCACCCCGGCCCCGGCCGCCGTCGCCTCCGACCTCGCCCCCACCGGCGTGCTCCGCGCCTCGATCAACCTCGGCAACCCCGTTCTCGCGCAGGGCGACCCGTCGGATCCGCGGGGTGTGACGGTCGACATCGCCCGCGAGATCGGGGCTCGCCTCGACCGGCCGGTCGAGCTGCTGTGCTTCGACGCCGCCCGCAGGTCGTACGACGCGATGGCGACCGGAGCGGCCGACCTCTGCTTCCTCGCGGTCGACCCGGCGCGCGAGGAGGAGGTCGCCTTCACCGAGCCCTACGTGCTCATCGAGGGCGTCTACGTCGTGCCGGACGGCTCGCCGCTGCGCGCCGTCGCGGACGTCGACGCGGCGGGGGTCCGCGTCGGGGTCAAGACCGGGTCGGCCTACGACCTGCACCTGACCCGCACCCTCGAGCACGCCGACCTCGTCCGCGGCGACGAGGGCGTCGACGTCTTCGTCGCCCAGGGTCTCGAGGTCGGCGCCGGCATCCGCGAGCCGGTCACGGCCTTCGCCGCCGCCCACGACGGACTGCGGCTGCTCGACGGCGCCTTCATGCAGATCCGCCAGGCCGTCGGCACGACCCGCTCACGGTCACCGCAGACCGTCGCCTTTCTCCGCGACCTCGTCGAGGAGCTCAAGGCCACGGGGTTCGTCGCGCAGTCGCTGGCCCGCTCGGGCCAGGCCGGCGCGACGGTCGCCCCGCCGGCCTGACGCCGCAGACGGCACACCTCCTGGGTCACGTCAGCCGACGCGCGGTGGCTCGAGACCGAGCGCCGCCGCGCTCTCCTCGTCGGAGAAGAGCCGGGAGCGGATGAGGAAGCGCACGCCCTCGGGCGCCTCGACCGAGAAGCCGCTCCCCCGGCCGCGCACGACGTCGACGGTCAGGTGCGTGTGCTTCCAGTACGCGTGCTGCGCCACCGACATCCAGAACGGCACCGGCTCCGGCAGCCCGTCGACGACGAGGTCGGCGAGCTGCACGTCGGCCTCACTCGTGCGGAAGTCGCCGGCCGGGAAGCACATCGGCGAGCTGCCGTCGCAGCAGCCACCACTCTGGTGGAACATCAGCGGCCCGTGCAGGCCGGTGAGGCGGCGGAGCAGGTCCGCCGCCTCACCGGTCAGGTCGACCCGGCTGGGGGAAGCCGGGGGCTCACCGGGCCGACCCGTCTCGTGGGACATGGTCACGTCCCGGTCAGAAGAACCCGAGCGCGTCGGGCGAGTAGGAGACGAGGAGGTTCTTCGTCTGCTGGTAGTGGTCGAGCATCATCTTGTGGTTCTCGCGCCCGATGCCCGACTGCTTGTAGCCGCCGAACGCCGCGTGCGCCGGGTACTGGTGGTAGCAGTTCGTCCAGACGCGACCGGCGTTGATGCCCCGGCCCATCCGGTAGGCACGGGAGCCGTCGCGGGTCCAGACGCCGGCGCCGAGGCCGTAGAGGGTGTCGTTGGCGATCGACAGTGCGGACGCCTCGTCGTCGAAGCTCGTCAGCGACACGACCGGGCCGAAGATCTCCTCCTGGAAGATGCGCATCGAGTTGTCTCCCTCGAAGACCGTCGGCGCGACGTAGTAGCCCTCGGCCAGGTCGCCGTCGAGCACGTTGCGGTCACCGCCGGTGAGCACCTTCGCGCCCTCCTGCCGGCCGATGTCGAGGTAGGAGAGGATCTTCTCGAGCTGGTCGTTGCTCGCCTGGGCACCCATCGTCGTCTCGGTGTCGAGCGGGTTGCCCTGCTTGATCTTCTCGACGCGGGCCACGGCGTCGGGCACGAAGTCGCCGTAGACCGAACGCTGCACGAGGGCGCGTGACGGGCAGGTGCAGACCTCACCCTGGTTGAGGGCGAACATCGTGAAGCCCTCGAGAGCCTTGTCATAGAAGGCGTCCCGCTCCTGCGCCACGTCGTCGAAGAAGACGTTGGGGCTCTTGCCACCCAGCTCCAGGGTGACGGGAATGATGTTCTGCGAGGCGTACTGCATGATGAGGCGGCCGGTCGTCGTCTCGCCGGTGAAGGCGATCTTCGCGATGCGCGGCGACGACGCGAGCGGTTTGCCGGCCTCGACGCCGAAACCGTTGACGACGTTGAGCACCCCTGCCGGCAGGAGGTCCCCGACGAGCTCGACGACCTTGAGGATCGACCACGGCGTCTGCTCGGCCGGCTTGAGCACGACGCAGTTGCCGGCGGCGAGGGCCGGGGCGAGCTTCCACACGGCCATGAGGATGGGGAAGTTCCACGGGATGATCTGGCCGACGACGCCGAGCGGCTCGTGGAAGTGGTAGGCCACCGTGTTCTCGTCGATCTCGCTGCTCGAGCCCTCCTGTCCGCGAAGGACCCCCGCGAAGTAGCGGAAGTGGTCGACGGCGAGCGGCAGGTCGGCGGCGAGCGTCTCGCGGACGGCCTTGCCGTTCTCCCACGACTCGGCCACGGCGAGCGCCTCGAGGTTCTCCTCGATGCGGTCGGCGATCCGGTTGAGCACGAGCGAGCGCTCACCGAGGCTCGTGCGGCCCCACGCGGGTGCGGCGGCGTGCGCGGCGTCGAGCGCGGCCTCGATGTCCTCCTCGGTGCCGCGGGCGACCTCGCAGAACGGCTTGCCGTTGACCGGCGACACGTTCTCGAACCACAGGCCCTTCTTCGGGTCGACCCAGTTGCCGCCGATGAAGTGGCCGTAGCGGTCGAGCACGGTGACGAGCGAGTCCGGCGAGCCGGGCGGGGCGTAGACGGTCATGGCGTTCTCCCAACGTCCTTGGTGGTCCCCTCTGCCGAGGGGGTTGGCCAGACCGTAGGCAGGGCAACGTTGCAACCACGTTGCGTCACGGGCGAGGGAACGGCGCCGGGCGGCATACGAAACCTGGCCTCTCGACGGTCGAGGACCCACACAAGATGGCCTCTCGACGGTTCAGGGGTCAGCCGTTGCGGGTCAGGGGGCGCCGAGCTCTCGGTCGAGGCGCTGCAGCTGGTTCTGCACCAGGGGCATGAGCGGTGAGCCCGGGCCGAGCAGCCGGGCCTGCGCCTGCCACATGTCGTAGTCGTCGGTGCCGGACGCGGAGCGCGTCCACGCGGACATGAGGTCGGCCCGCCCGCTCGTCAGGACGGCCCGCCGCAGCGTGCCCTCGACGCTCTCGCGCAGGCGCACGACCCCCGGCGCGCTCGAGCGCGGCAGGAGCGGTCCGCGGTAGGACCGCATGGCGCTCGCCACGTCACCGGCAGCGAGGTGCGCCTCGACCCCCAGCCAGTCGCCGGCCAGCTCGGCCACGAGACGGTAGGGCCGGGAGACGAGCAGGTCGTCGCCGAGGAGCCCACGCAGTCGGCCCATCTCGACGCGCAGGGTCGAGGCGCTGCTGTCCTCCTCGTAGAGCAGCACCGCGAGCTCGTCTCCGGAGAGACCCCGGGCGGCGGAGGCGAGGAGCAGCAGGATCTCGCTGTGCCGCGGGCTGAGCCGGACCGTGCGGCGGTGCCCGCGCCCGTCGTCGACCGTGAGCAGGGCATCGGTGCGGCCGAGCGCCTCGATGAGCACCGACAGGCCCCGTGCCGACGGCGCGGGCGCCTGCCCCGAGCCACTCCGCACGAGCAGCTCGCGCGCCAGCTCCGACTCGGCCATCCGGGCGGCCGCCCGCACCATGGCCGTCGTCTGCGGCACGACGATGTCGTCGCCGCCGGTGATGTCGAGCACCCCGAGCACGCTGTGGTCGGAGGGGTCGTGGATCGTCGTCGCGGCGCAGCTCCAGCGCTGCACCGACCGCCGGAAGTGCTCGGCGCCGACGACGTTGACCGAGCGGTCGAGCCGCAGGGCCATGCCGGGCGCGTTGGTCCCCGCGAGCCGCTCGTCCCAGTTGCTGCCCTCGACGAAGCCGATGGCCTCGGCGCGGCGCAGGACGCTCGGGGTGCCGCAGACCCAGAGCAGCTGGCCGGCCGCGTCCGAGACCGCCATCACCGCGTCGCAGTCGCGGGCCGCCTGGCCGAGCACGTCGTCGAGCAGCGGGAAGACCTGCGCCAGCGGGTGCGCCTCGCGGTGGTCGCGCAGGGCGTCCGGGGGCAGCGTGATCGGGGCGTCGACGGCGTCGACCTGCACCCCGGCCGCGGCCGACCGCAGCCACGAGTCGGCCACGTGGGCACGGACCCCGGTGCTCTCGGCGTCAGCAGGCATGTGCTGATTGTGCACACGGACGGACCGGCGGTGGACGGGGTTGGACGAAGGGGTGGTCAAGTGCGGCGATGAGGCGCACCATGAAGGGACCCCGCCCACTGGTTCCCGAGGGAAAGTCCGAGGATCGACGATGTCACGACGAGCCCCCTTCGTGCCCGACGGCGTGCCGGTCCTGTCGCGAGGCCGACACCGGAGTGCACGCAAGGGCGCCTGCTTCATGGAGATGGCCTCCTTCCTCGCCGGAGAGCGCTGGAGCGACCACCCCGCGTGCACGCACCCCGTGCTCGCGACGATGGCCCGCTGCGTCAACGACCTGCTCGACGACACCCAGCGCCAGCGCCTCGTGACGATGATCCCCGAGGTCGTCGGGCTGAACCCGGACGACCGCCGCGTCGGCACCGCCCTCGTGCTCACGGCCGCGCGAGCCGCACTGCCCATCTGTGCCGAGGAGCGCCAGAACGTCATGGCGCTCGCGATCCTCAACGCCGAAGGAGTGCTGGTCGAGCAGGACGGCCGCGCCCCCGGCCAGCTGTCCGACGCCTCGCGGGCCGCCCTCGCCACGGCGCCGGCAGCCGAGCGCTGGGCGCGGGTGCACCTCGCCCGCACCGGCTTCAACGCGATGGCCACCCGGCCCGCCCACGCGGCCAAGATCGTCGCCCTCGCCGTCGACGGCATCTCCCGGGCCTGCGTCGACGACACCGAGGACCGGCTCGTCGCCCTGCTGCGCGACGGCATCGACGTCGTGGCGACGTTCGACTCGCTGACCCCTGCACCGGTGGAGCAGCCGACGACCGGCACGCGGGCGGACGCCCACCGCGCCCGCGCCACCGAGGCGAGCCCCGCCCGGGTGCCCCTGGCCTGAGGCCCACCGGCCGCGCGGGGGCCGGTGCGACCCGGCGCACGCGCGCCCTTGCTGCGATCGCATATGCCGCTATGTCGTCCGCCGCCACGACATGGGCGAGTTGCTTTGTGCCCCAGAGAGATCGAACTATCCGCGTTCGTCGTACGCCGACCTCCTGAGGTCGCGATACTGCGAACGCAGGGTCTTCGCCGATGGGGGTCACATGTCAGCACCGGAACGCACCCACGCCCGCCGCCTCCGCCTCACGCGCGCCGGCCTCACCGCCGGGGCCGTCACCGCCCTCCTCACGGTGGGCGGAGCGCCGTCCCTCGCGTCACCGCCGGGAGCCGTCAGTCCCCCGCCGCTCGTGTCCAACGTGGCCACCGTCGCCACCGTCGCCACCGTCGCCACCGCACCGTCCGCCCAGCCGGCCCCGCCTGCGCCACCGGCGCCCTCCGGCGCGACCGGGACGACGCGGACGCCCAAGCCGGCGCACGCGACCGTCCCACCCGGCAGCTCTCGCACCGAGATCGAGGTCAAGTTCCGGGAGGGCTCGGGGCTGCGCCTGCTCGGCGGCGCCCTCGTCGGCCTCGCGCCGTCACGTCTCCCGGCTGGCCTGGAGCGGCGCGGCCCGGCGGCCAGCGCGTCCGACATCGCCAGGGTGCAGGCCGTCCTCGTCCCGCGCGGCGCGACGATCCGGCGGCTCATGGCCACGAGCGCGGCCGACCTCGACGCCGCCGCCACCCGGAGCGCCGGCGCTGCGACGGGCGCCCAGTCCGACCTCAACCTCTGGCACCGCATCACGCTGCGCCCCGGCACCGACGCCGCCGCCACGATCGACGCCCTCAACGCCCTCGACGTCGTCGAGATCGCGTATGCCGCTCCCCTCCCCGTACGACCGCCCGTGACCCCCGACTACCGCTCCCGGCAGGGCTACCACTCGCCGGCGTCGTTGTCGGGCATCGACGCCAACTACGCGTGGACCGTCGCCGGGGGCACCGGCGTCAACGTGCGCGTGCACGACATCGAGTACTCGTGGAACGGCACGCACGAGGACCTGACGAAGCTGCGCACGGCGTTCTACGCCAACGGCACCGCCGTCGACCCGTTCGCCGGCTCGATGGGGCTGCACTCGAAGGACCACGGCACCGCGGTCGTCGGCGAGATCGTCGGTGACTCGAACGCCTTCGGGGTCACCGGGCTCGTGCCGGCCGCGACGATGCAGGTGACCAACGCCTCGAGCACGGCCGGCTACACCCCGGCCAGCGCCATCGCCGTCGCCACGTCCGTGCTGCGCCCCGGCGACGTCATGCTCATCGAGCAGCAGACCGGCGGGCCCAACGGCTGCGACGACAACCAGGTCGGCTGCGTCGCCCTCGAGTGGATCCCCTCGGTCTACGACGCGGTGCGCAACGCGACCTCCCGGGGGATCGTCGTCGTCGAGGCGGCCGGCAACGGGTGGCAGAACCTCGACTCGTCGATCTACGGCACGACCTTCCCCCAGGGCAAGGCCGACTCCGGCGCGATCATCGTCGGGGCCGGTGGCGCCCCGGGCTGCCACGGGGCCCGCACCCGGCTCGACTTCTCGAACTACGGCCGCCGGGTGAACCTGCAGGGCTGGGGCGAGTGCGTCACGACGACCGGCTACGGCGACCTCTTCAACGGCGGGTCGAACGCCTGGTACACCGCCACCTTCGCCGGCACGTCGAGCGCCTCGCCGATCGTGGCGAGCGCGGCCGCCGCGCTCTCGAGCGTCGCGAAGTCGCGCGGCCTGCTGCTCACCCCGCAGGACGTGCGCGCCCGCCTGCAGGCGACGGGCACCCCGCAGACCGCGGGGCTGTCGGGCTCCATCGGTCCGCTGCCCAACCTCCGCTCGGCCATCGCGGCCCTCGGCACGGGGGCCGACACCACGCCGCCCACCGTGGCCGCTCCCCGCTACTACGCGTCCTTCGGCAGCCAGCTCGGCACGACCGTCAACGTCACCGGGGCGTGGTCGGCGACCGACGCCGGCGGCATCTCGGCCTACAAGGTCTACGTCAGCACCAACGGGGGTGCGTGGGCGCCGCAGACGCTGTCGAGCGCGACGGCGACGAGCAAGCAGTGGCTGCTGACGCCCGGCAGCACGTACCGGATCGCCGTGGCGGCTCGGGACCGCGCCGGCAACTGGAGCCCCTACCGCTACTCGCCGGTGTTCCGCGCCGCCGTGTTCCAGGAGAACTCGTCGTTCGTCACCTACAGCGCGGGCTGGCTGCGGGCGGCATACGCCTCCGGCTCGGGCGGCTTCGTCAACGTGTCCGGCACGCGCAACGCCTCGGCGTCGTTCACCTTCACCGGGAGCTCGGTGGCCTGGGTCGGCACGCGGGCCACGACCCGGGGTCAGGCGCGGGTCTACCTCGACGGCACGCTGCGCAGCACGGTCGACCTCTACGCGGCGAGCACGCTCGCGCGGTCGGTGGTGGTCTCCTACTACTGGCCCACGCCGGGCACCCACACGATCAAGGTGGTCGTCGACGCGACCGCGACGCGGCCGAAGGTCGACGTCGACGCCTTCACCCTGATCGGCTGACCACGCGAACCGGCCCGCCACCCTGCACGTGCAGGGTGGCGGGCCGGGTGGGACGCCGTGGCGTCAGCGGGTCTCGCGGAAGTCCACGTGCTCCCGGGCGACCGGGTCGAACTTGCGCAGCACGAGCCGGTCGGGCTGGGTGCGGCGGTTCTTGGTGGTCACGTAGCGGAAACCGGTGCCGGCGGTCGACTGCAGGGTGACGACGGGTCGCAGGTCGGTGCGCTTGGCCATGCATGCTCCTCGGGTCTGGGATCGCGCACGATGCGCGACACCCATGAGAACCGTTCTCGGGTCGTCGGCATTCCCGGACGCGACGGAGCCCCCGCCCTTCGGGACGGGGGCTCCGCTGCGTGCGGGCAGTCGGCGGGTCAGGCCAGACCGCTGCTCGCGAGCCAGGTCTTGGCGACCTCGCTCGCGTCCTTCTTGTCGACGACGACCTGCTTGACCATGTCGGCCAGGGCGGGCGTGTCGAGCTTGGCCGACACTGCGTTGAGCGTCGCCTTGAGCGCGTCGGCCTTGTCGGTCCGGACGAGCGGCACGACGTTGTCGGAGCCGAAGAGGCTCTGCGGGTCGTCGAGCACGACGAAGCCGTTGGCCGCGATCGACGGGTCGGTCGTGAAGATGTTCGCGGCCTTGATCTGGCCGTTCTTGAGGGCCTCGACCGTCGCCTGGCTCTGCAGCGGGCGGAACTGCGAGGGCACGACGTTGTAGACCGACTTGAGGCCGACGAGGCCGCGCTGGCGGGTCTTGAACTCCGGGGGCGCCCCGAGGGTGAGCTCGCCCTGGTGCGCGGCGAGGTCCGGGATCGCCTTGAGCGACCACTGCGACGCGGTCTCCTTGGTGACGGCGATCGAGTCCTTGTCCTCGGCCACCGACTTGTCGAGCACCGTCAGGCCCTGCGGCACGGCCTTCTGGAGCGCGGCGTAGACCTCGTCGGGCTGCGTGACGGTGGAGGCCTTGTCGTAGTACGTCAGCAGGGAGCCGGTGTACTCGGGCAGCACGTCGACCTCGCCGCCGCTGATCGCCTTGAGGTAGGTCTCGCGGCTGCCGATGTTGAACTGGCGCGCGACCGTCGAGCCCTTCGCCTCGAGGGCCTGGGCGTAGATCTCGCCGAGCAGGGCCGACTCGGGGAAGTCGGCCGAGCCGATCTTGACCGATCCGGCGGCGGAGCCGCCCGTCGACCCGCCCGTCGAGCCGCCGCCGGCGCCGGTGGCGGGGGCCAGCGGGTCGCTGCCACCCCCGCAGGCCGCGAGGGGGACGACGGCGGCGAGGAGCAGGCCCGCGGCCAGGAAGCGGGTGCGTGTCATGTTCGGTCCCTTTCGGATGGGGTGCCCGCCGAGGCGGGCGCCTCGTCGGGGACGGCGCCACCGGAGCCGACCAGCGCGGCACGCCGCGGGTCGGGGTCGTCGTGGTGCTCGCCGTCGGGGTCGGGGTCGGACCGGGTGTCCGAACCGGGGGGCGTGTGGTGGCGTGCTCGGGCAACGCCCGCGGCCCGCCCGGAGATTCCCGGCGAGACGGCCCGGGTCTCGAGCAGGGCGAGGGCGCCGTCGGCCACGAGGGCGAGGACGGCGACGAGGATCGAGCCGCAGAGCATCTGGAGGTAGTCGCGGGAGGCGAGCCCGTCGATGAGGTAGCGGCCGAGCCCGCCGAGGCTCACCGAGGCGGCGATGGTCGCCGTCGCGATGACCTGGAGCGCGGCGCTGCGCAGGCCGCTGAGGAAGAGCGGGAGCGCGCACGGCGCCTCGACCCGGGTCAGCACCTGCCAGCCCGTCATGCCCATGCCCCGGGCCGCGTCACGGGCGGCCGGGTCGACGCTCTCGATGCCGGCATACGTGCCCGAGAGGAGCGGCGGCACGGCGAGCAGCACGAGCACGGCGATGCTGGGGATGACGAAGGCGAGGTCGCTCTGGATCAGTGGGCCGACGACCATCGAGACGGCGAAGAGCAGACCGAGCGACGGCACGGCGCGCGCCGCGTTGGCCGCCGTGACGAGCCACCGCATGCGGCCGCTGTGCCCGACCCACGCGCCGAGCGGCACCGCGATGACGAGGGCGATCGCCAGCGTGATCCCGGTGTAGCGCAGGTGCTCGAGCACGCGGGTGGGCACGCCGTCGGCGCCCTGCCAGTTGACCGGGTCGCTGAACCAGCCCCAGATCTTGTCGAAGGTCATGCGGCCACCGCCCGGGTCCAGGGCGTCAGCAGCCGCGAGGCGAGCTGGATGACGAGGTCGAAGAGGAGGGCGAGCACCAGGCAGGCGATGATGCCCACCCAGACCTCCGTCGGGAAGGTGCGGGCGTAGCCGTCGGTGAGGAAGTAGCCGAGCTGCGAGATCCCGATGAGGGAGGCGACGCTGACGATGCTGACGTTGCTCACCGCCGCGACCCGCAGGCCGGCCGCGATGACCGGCACCGCGAGCGGGAGGTCGACGCTGCGGAAGCGGGCCACCGGCCCGTAGCCCATCGCGATGGCCGCCTGCCGGGTCGAGCCGTCGACCGAGGAGAGCCCGTCGGCGACGGTGCGGGTCAGCAGCGCCACGGTGTAGATCGTCATCGCGATGACGACGTTGCGGGAGTCGAGGATGTTCGTGCCGAGCAGCGACGGCAGCAGGATGAACAGCGCGAGCGAGGGGATCGTGTAGAGCAGCCCCGTCGTCGTCAGGAGCACGGTGCGCAGCCGCGGCTGGCGGCTCGCCAGCCAGCCGAGCGGCACGGCCAGGACGAGCCCGAGCACGAGCGGCAGCCCCGCGAGCCAGGCGTGCTGCCCGGCGCGCGTGAGGATGTCGCCGAGGTGGTCGAGGGCCCAGGTCACCGCGAGGTCGCCCCCTCGGCCGGGGCCCGGTCGCGCCGGGCCTCGATGACGGGCACGACGTCGGCGGCCCGGATCGTGCCGACGAGCCGGCCGTCGGCGTCCGCGACGACGCCCCGGCCGCTCGGCGAGGAGAGGGACGCGTCGAGCAGCTCGCGCAGCGACCCGTTCGTGGCGGCCACCGTGCCGCCCCGGTGGAGCACCTCGCGGGTCACCTCGCGGTCGACGGCGGCCGCGCGCACCCACCCGAGGGGCTCGTCCGCGTCGCCGACGCAGAGCACCCAGACGCTGCCGAGCGCCTGCACCTCGGCGGCCGTCGCGCCGAGGCGCACCGTCGGCTCGTCGGTGAGGCTCAGCTCGGGGGCCGCGGCGAACGACAGGGCCCGGTAGCCGCGGTCGCGCCCGACGAAGCCGGCGACGAAGTCGTCGACGGGGTCGGCGAGCAGCTTGGCCGGCGAGTCGAGCTGGGCCAGCACGCCGCCGACACGGAGCACGGCCACCTGGTCGCCGAGCTTGACCGCCTCGTCGATGTCGTGGGTGACGAAGAGGATCGTCTTGCCGAGCTCGGACTGCAGGCGCAGGAACTCGTTCTGCAGCTGCTCGCGCACGACGGGGTCGACGGCCGAGAACGGCTCGTCCATGAGCATCACCGGCGGGTCGGCCGCGAGCGCGCGAGCGACGCCCACGCGCTGCTGCTGGCCGCCGGAGAGCTGGGCCGGGTAGCGCCGCGCGAGGGCGGGGTCGAGGCCGACCCGCTCGATGAGCTCCATGGCGCGCGAGCGCGCGGTGCGGCGGTCGGTGCCGAGCAGGCGGGGCACCGTCGTGACGTTGTCGAGCACCGTGCGGTGCGGGAAGAGCCCGGCGTGCTGGATGACGTAGCCGATGCCCCGGCGCAGCTCGGCCACGTCGAAGGAGGCGGTGTCGCGCCCGTCGATGGAGATCGTGCCCGAGGTCGGGGTGATCATCCGGTTGACCATGCGCAGGGTGGTCGTCTTGCCGCAGCCGGACGGGCCGACGAGCACCGTGATGCGGCCGGTCGGAGCCTCGAGCGTGAGGTCGTCGACGGCGACGGATCCCTGCCCCGGGTCGGAGTCGGACGGGTCGCCGTAGCGCTTGGTCACGCCCTCGAAGCGGATCATGCCCATCAACGTACCCGCCCGGGCCGACGCAGCAGACGCCTCCGACCTCACGGTCAGATGTCGATCGTGGTGCCCCCGCCGTGCACGACCTGCGCGACCACGGCCCCGACGGGTCCCGAACGGGGTTCGCCCGAGCCGCCGAGCTCGCGGGCGAAGGTCGCCGCCACCACCTCCGTGACGAGCGCCGTCCACAGCCGGGCGCGCACGAGCATCGCGTGGTCGGCGCGGGCGACGCGCACGAGGGAGGCGTCGAGCCCGTCGCGCTGCATGGCCTCGACCGCCTCGCGGGTGCGCGCGAGCGAGCAGATGACGTCCCGGTCGCCGTGGATGAGCACCGTGCGCCGGCCGGCACCGGGCCGCGGGTCGCCGGGCTCGACCCACGGCGCGAGGCCGACGACGAGCCGCACGTCGGCCTCGTCACCGACGTGCATCGCCACGCGCCCGCCCATCGAGTGCCCCACGAGGGCGATGGGCACGCCGGGGTATGCCGCCCGCACCTGTCCCAGCGCCCACCGGGCGTCCTCGACGGGCATCGCGTCGCCGTTCCACCCCCGCACCCGGAAGCGCAGCCGGGCGACCGCCAGCGGGCCCGGCACCCGCTTGAGCGCGCGGGCGAAGGGGACGAGCCGGGCGACGTTGTGCGACCACGGCCGGTTCGGCTCGTGGCCCTCGACGGCGCCCCCGTGCAGGACGAGGACGACCGCGGCGGCCACGGCCGGCTCGGCGTCCCACACCAGGGAGGCGACCGGAGTCCGGTCCACGTCGGCCTCCGGTGCCGTGTGCAGCGCGCTCACACCGGGGTGCGGTGGAAGTTCGCGAACGACCGACTGGCCGTCGGCCCCCGCTGCCCCTGGTAGTGCGAGCCGTATGCCGCTGAGCCGTAAGGGTTCTCGGCCGGCGAGCTGAGGCGGAAGAAGCAGAGCTGGCCGATCTTCATGCCCGGGTAGAGCATGATCGGCAGCGTCGCGACGTTGGACAGCTCGAGGGTCACGTGCCCCGAGAAGCCGGGGTCGACGAAGCCGGCCGTCGCGTGGGTGAGCAGCCCGAGCCGACCGAGCGAGCTCTTGCCCTCGACACGGGCGGCGAGGTCGTCGGGGAGGGTGACCGCCTCGAGCGTCGAGCCGAGGACGAACTCACCGGGGTGGAGCACGAAGCCGTCCTCCTGCGGGCCGACCTCGACGAGTCGCGTCAGGTCGGGCTGCTCGGCGGCCGGGTCGATGTAGGGGTACTTGTGGTTGTCGAAGAGCCGGAAGAACTTGTCGAGGCGGACGTCGACGCTCGACGGCTGGACCATGGCGGGGTCCCACGGCTCGAGCACGACCCGCTCGGCGGCGATCTCGGCCCGGATGTCCTTGTCGGAGAGCAGCACGGGACGAGGCTATAACGCGCGCCGGAGAAGAGCCTCGGCCGCTTGCCCGCCGGATGTCGCCGCGCCGCCCTATCGTCGCTCCATGGATCCGACGACGGACGGCCGCACGGCGGGCAGCAGCGACGGCAGGGCTGACGGGACGGACGGGGCGGACGGGACGAGCGGTCTCCTCACCGACTTCCGGACGCTCGTGCGACGGCTCATCGACGAGATGCCCGCGCCCGACGGCGGGCCGCTGCTCGTCGACGCCCTGACCCGCCACCTCGGCACCGAGCCGCACCAGCTCGCCGTCGTCGGGTTCCCCGTCCCCCTGCACCGGCTCGTCGACGCCGACATCGCCCTCGCGGAGGTCAGCGCCGTCGACCCCGACGCCGAGGTCATCGGCATCGCCGGTGACTCCCGGCACCACATGACGCTGGGCGACCTCGTGCACGAGCGGCACGGTTTCGGCTCGCTCGTGGGCCAGGTCGACTACGACCGGATGCCGACCGGCCCGGGCCCCGACGACCGGCGGCAGGTCGTCACCTCGGGCCTGCGCCTCTTCCACCTCGACGGCGTCCCCGTCGCGGTGCGCCAGCAGGGCGCCAACCCCCAGTTCGGCCGCGAGACCGGCGCGGTCGAGGTGCTGGCCGTCGACCGCGAGGTCGCCGACGCGCTGATCAGCCGGGTCCAGGAGCTCATGGACGCCCGCAGCGTGCTGCGCGGCCAGGTGCTGACCTTCGGCGCCGACCCCTACGGCCGGGGCATGGCCGGGCTCACCTTCCTCGAGCGGCCCCAGGTCGCCGCCGAGTCGGTCGTGCTGCCCGAGGGGGTGCTCGAACGGGTCGTCCACCACGTCATCGGGATGGGTGAGCAGCGCGAGCGCCTGCTCGCGCACGGGCAGCACCTCAAGCGCGGCGTGCTGCTCTACGGCCCCCCGGGAACGGGCAAGACCCACACGGTGCGCCACCTGCTGTCGGCGACGCCCGGCACGACCGCCGTGCTGCTGAGCGGGGGCGCGCTCATGCACATCCACGCCGCCGCCAAGGTGGCCCGCGCGCACCAGCCGGCGATCGTCGTGCTCGAGGACTGCGACCTCGTCGCGGAGGACCGGTCGATCGGGATGGGCAGCTCGCCGCTCCTCTTCGAGGTGCTCGACGCCCTCGACGGCCTCGACTCGGACGCCGACGTCGCCTTCGTCCTCACGACCAACCGCGTGGAGGACCTCGAGGTGGCCCTGTCGCAGCGCCCCGGCCGGGTCGACCTCGCCGCGGAGGTGCCGCTGCCGGATGCCGACGGCCGGCTCGAGCTGCTCCGCCTCTACGGCGGCCACCTCTTCGGCGACGAGGCGATGTCCGCGGCCGCCGCCCGTGCCGAGGGCACGACGGCGTCCTTCGCCAAGGAGCTGGTGCGCCGGGCCGTGCTCGCGGCGGCGCTCGCCGACGAGCCCCCGGGCGACGACCACCTCGGCGTGGCGCTTGACGGCTTGCTCTCCGACGCGCAGCGCCTGACCCGGAGCCTGCTCGGCGTGCAGGCCCACGGGGACGACGCCGGGGGCCCTGACGACGGGGTGCCCGTCGGCGCCCTCGGGCGTCCCGGGCGCGCGTCCCGCTCGCCCGGCTGGTTCGCCTACTCGCCGTCCTCGGGATCGATCCACCCGGACTGACGTCGCCGTCGGCGCCGGACCACCGTCGGCCTCGTCGGCCTCGTCGGCCTCGTCGGCCTCGTCGGCCTCGTCGGCCTCGTCGGACTCGTCGCTCGGCTCAGCCGGCGAAGGCGCGCACCGGCATCCCGGGGACGGCGACGCGGGCGCGGAAGAGGGCGCCGGCCGCCGGCTCCGGGTCGTCGAGGTCCTCGCGCGAGGTCGTGACGAACAGGTCGCGGCCGTCGGGGCCGCCGAGCGTGCACGCGGTGACGAGCCGCACCGGCAGCTCGACCTCGTCGACGACCTCACCGTCGGGCGCGTGGCAGCGCACCCGCCCGGCCCCGTTGAGTGCGACCCACACGTTGCCGGCGGCGTCGACGGTCAGCCCGTCCGGGTGGCCCACGTCGTGCGTGACGAACGGCCGTCGGTCGACCAGCTCGCCGTCGACGACGTCGAAGACGTCGGTGCGGCCGGTCGGGGTGTCGTCGTAGTAGGCGAGCCGGCCGTCGGGCGAGAGATCGATGCCGTTCGAGATCGTCACGCTCGGCAGCAGGGTGGTGACGCCACCGCCGGCATCCACCCGGAAGAGCCGCGCGCTGCCGGGCACGCGGTCGTAGCCCATCGTGCCGGCCCACAGGCGGCCCTCGCCGTCGACCCCGCCCTCGTTCATCCGCACCGACGGGTCGTCCCAGAGGTCGAACCACGGTGTCGGCGGCGCGTCCGCCTCGTCCGCGCGGGCGAGCCCGCGCTCGGTGGCCACGACCCAGCCCCCGGCCGTGCGCGGTCGCACGAACGCCGCGACGTCGCCCACGTGCAGGCGGTCCACCGAGCCGTCGGCCCGCAGCGTCAGCACGTCACCGGCGAGCATGTCGACCCACCGGAGCCCGCCCCACGCATCCGCCCAGACCGGTCCCTCGCCGTGGTAGCAGAGCGCGTCGGTCAGCTGCTCCGCGCGCATCAGTCCCACCACACCCCGACGTAGTGGTGCCCCGTCGGCACGCCCGGGGCGTCGACGAGCCAGTCGGCCCCGGCCGCCGGGCCCCCGCTGCTCTGGGTGTCCGCCTCGATCGTCAGGCTGTCGACCTCCTCGGGAAGGAGCGTCGTCACGACGGCCGCGCCACTGGCATACGGCCACTCGTCGTCGGGGAAGGCGTCGAACTCGAGGACGTCGAGCTCGATGCGCACGTCGTGCACCTCCGGGTGCGAGCGGAGGTCGAAGAGCACCCGGCGCACCGCCTCGAGCGGCACGTCCTCGGGCCGGTTCGGCGCGATGCACCACTCGCAGTCGTTCCCGTCGAAGAACTGCTCGAGCGTGACGGCGACCTGGGCGCTCGCTCCACCCCGGCCCCGGACGTGCTCGACGAAGGCGGTCTGCTTGGCGTGGTCCATGAAGGTGTCGGCCCCTGGGGTCGCGGTCATTGCGTCGGCTGGGCGTCGGCTACACTGACGCCGCGTGCCACCGTGCAGGTCCCTCGCGGGCATCCTCCGGCGGCCCGTGCGAGCGTAGCTCAATGGTAGAGCGCCAGCTTCCCAAGCTGGATACGCGGGTTCGATTCCCGTCGCTCGCTCCACGTGACCGGGCGACCGGCCGGGCACCGACCCGGCCGGGCGCCGTCGGCGACCGGGGGGCGCGCCCGACTCCGCCTACCGACCCCGCCTACCGCGGCCTCGTGACCGCATCGGCGAGCGCCCGCCGGGATGCCGGTCGGGGTGTCGGTCCGACTGCAGGTCCGCCCACCCCTGCCGCACGGCGTCGTCGACGCACGCGCTCCGGGCCACCTGACGCTGGTCGTCGAGCAAGCCCCTGCCCAGCGCCGTCCTCAGCAGCTGGTGTGAGGCCACCGGGTCCGGGGTGGGCGGATCGGACGGGTCGGCTCCCCGCGACGCACCACCGGCTCACCCGCGCGGGACGTCGGTCAGGGCGCGGCGCTGGGCGACGAGCGGGCACAGGAAGACGTCGCGGCCCTCGAGGCCGACGACGTTGAGGTGGCGGATGACGTCGCGGTACCCCGTCCAGAACCCGACCTGCGTGTAGGGCACCCCGAGCTCGTCGCAGTGGGCGATGACGAACGGCTGGGCACGCCGGAGGTGCGGACGCGCCATGGACGGGAAGAGGTGGTGCTCGACCTGCCGGTCGAGCCCGCCCATGAGGACCGACGTCAGCCAGCCGCCGCGGATGTTCCGGCTCATGAGGACCTGGCGCCGCAGGAAGTCGAGCTTGAGGGTCGGCGAGACGAGCGGCATGCCGATGTGGTTGGGGGCGAAGGCCGAGCCGAGGTAGAGGCCGAACAACCCGACCTGGACGGCGAGGAACGCCACGGCCTTGGCCGGCGGCAGGACGACGAGGACCAGGGCGAGCAGGCCGCCGAGCCGGAGCGAGAGCAGCGTGAGCTCGACCCAGCGTCGGTCGACCGGGGCCCGGGAGGTCACCCGGCGGATGCCCTCCCAGTGCAACGAGAGGCCCTCGAGCAGCAGGAGGGGGACGAAGTACCACCCCTGGTGTGCGCGCAGCCAGCGCAGCCAGGCGTGCCGCGACGCCGCCACCGGGACGAAGGCGAGCACCCCGGGTTCGATGTCCGGGTCGGTGCCCACCTTGTTCGGGCCGGCATGGTGCCTCGTGTGCTTGCGCTGCCACCAGCCGTAGCTGATCCCGACCAGCAGGTTCGCCACGAACAGGCTGGTCCAGTCGTTCCACCGACCGGACCGGAAGATCTGGCGGTGTGCCGCGTCGTGGCCGAGGAAGGCGATCTGCGTCATGAGCACGGCGAGCACGACGGCGGAGCACAGCTGCCACCAGCTGTCGCCGACCCGGACGAAGACGACCGCCCAGGCCGCGACGAGCAAAGGCGCAGTGGCGAGCCGAGTCCAGTAGTAGCCGTACCGCCGGCGCATGAGCCCCATCTCGGCCACGCGCCGCGCGAGCGGCGTGAACGAGCTCGCCGGCGAAGATGGCGGGGAGGCGACGGGCGTCGACCCCGGCGCCGGCACGTGGCTGTTGTTCATGACTGACCCCAGGCCTCGAAGACGGTGGGCACCGGGGTCTGGGGCGCGCTGTGGGACCAGCGTACCCCCAGCGTGCCGGGGGTACGCTCGTGCGCTGCTCAGACCATCCGGCCCGCGACCCAGCTCGTCGTCCAGATCTTCGAGAGCTGGACACGCTGACCCGGCTTCGGCGAGTGCCACACCTTGCCGCTGCCGGCGTAGAGGCCGACGTGGTAGGCCCGGCCGCCCGACATGAAGAAGATGAGGTCGCCCGGCTGCATGCGCGACTTGCTGACGGCCACGGCCGCGAGCCGCTGCGCGTTGGCGGTGCGGGGAACGCCGACGCCGAGACGGGTGCGGTAGGTGTAGTAGATGAGTCCGGAGCAGTCGAAGGCGGACGGGCCGGCGGCGCCGTAGCGGTAGGGGTCGCCCTGCTGGGCGGCGGCGATGTTGACCGCGTAGCGACCGCGGGCCGCGCGCTGGGCCGGGGTGGTGTAGGCGACGGGTGCGGCGTCGATGGTGACGGGGCCCGAGGCCTCGGCACCTGCGGCGGCCGCCTGCGACGCCCCCCAGTCGGTGACCGACGACGTCGGCGCGCCGCCCGTCCCGAGGACCAGGGCCGCTGCGAGCAGCGGCGTGACCGTCAGGGACTGCCAGGGGATCCGTCGGGCGAGGGCAGAAATGGGCATGGTGAAGTCCTTCCCACGCCTGTGAGGTGAGCTGTCGGGTTCGGGCGGAAGATGCCCGGCCGCAGATGCGGCTTCACCCCGAGGACCGGCGAACCGGCCCGGAAGTGGGTCCCCCACTCCTGTCCGTACGTGTTGCAGGGGGCTGCCCCACCGGTGGACAGGACTCGGCGTCCGGTGGGCCACCCCGGGGGTGCCCGGGGCGATGACCATCCCACAGACGGTGACAGATTGGTCACGAGAAGGCCGCGAAATGACAGATGTTGGCAACAGTTGCCCAACCAATGGGGTACGGGACCGCTCCTGATCGACAGACAGTGCCACGGATCCGGGCCGTCTCGCGGGCCCGGCGGAGGCCGTGCGGTGGACCCCGCAGACGGCGGTCGGTGTCGGGCGCGTCGGTTTTGGACCTGGACGCCCCCGTGTTGCTACGGTGGGCGACGCCTCGCAGGCGTAGTTCAGTAGCAGAACAGCCCTCTTCCAGGGGGAAGACGTACGTGCAATTCGTGCCGCCTGCTCCAGATGCAGAAGGGCCCGGTCACCGCGACCGGGCCCTTCTGCCGTCCCCGGGGCGCCACGGGGCCCACCCTCGCGGCGTCTCCGGGCGCGTGCCGCATTCGTGACCGCGCCGCCTTGCCTTCGTTACCGGCCGGTAGCATCATGGAAGTGACCGGCCAGTAACGTGACGCGCCCGCGGCCGGAACGCGCGGACGCACGACGAGAGACAGAACGCGGAGGGTCCCCATGGGCCACTACAAGAGCAACGTGCGCGACCTCGAGTTCAACCTCTTCGAGGTGCTGGACCGACAGGAGGTGCTCGGCCGGGGGATCTACGCCGACGTCGACGTCGACGCCGCCAAGGACATCCTCGCGGAGGTCTCGCGCCTCGCCGAGCACGAGCTGGCCGACAGCCTGCTCGACAGCGACCGCAACCCGCCGGTCTACGACGCGGCCACGCAGACGGTCACCATGCCGCCGTCGTTCCACCGGTCGTTCCGCGCCTACGTCGACGGCGAGTGGGGCAACCTCGACGTGCCCGCCGAGCTCGGCGGCATGGTCGTGCCGGCCTCGCTGCGCTGGTCGGTCGCCGAGATGGTCTGTGGCGCCAACCCTGCCGTCCACATGTTCACGGCGAGCTACTCCTTCGCCAACCTGCTCTTCCACCTCGGCACCGACGACCAGAAGAAGCTCGCCAGGCACATCGTCGACAAGGCCTGGCACACCACGATGGTGCTGACCGAGCCCGACGCCGGCAGCGACGTCGGCGCCGGCCGCACGAGGGCCGTGCAGCAGCCCGACGGCACGTGGCACATCACCGGCGTCAAGCGCTTCATCACCTCGGCCGAGAGCGACCTCGTCGACAACGTCGTGCACTTCGTGCTCGCCCGCCCCGAGGGTGCCGGCCCCGGCACCAAGGGCCTCAGCCTCTTCATCGTGCCGAAGTTCCACGTCGACCTCGACACCGGTGAGCTCGGCGAGCGCAACGGCGCCCACGTGACGAACGTCGAGCACAAGATGGGGCTCAAGGTCAGCACGACGTGCGAGGTGACCTTCGGCGAGCACGAGCCCGCCATCGGCACGCTCCTCGGCGACGTCCACGACGGCATCGCGCAGATGTTCAAGGTCATCGAGAACGCGCGGATGTTCGTCGGCACCAAGGCGATCGCGACCCTCTCGACCGGCTACCTCAACGCGCTCGAGTACGCCAAGGAGCGCGTCCAGGGCGCCGACCTCACGCAGATGACCGACAAGTCCGCCCCGCGCGTGACGATCACCCACCACCCCGACGTCCGCCGCTCGCTCATGCTCCAGAAGGCGTATGCCGAGGGCCTGCGCGCGCTCGTGCTCTACACCGCGAGCCAGCAGGACACCGTCAACCAGGCCCAGGCCGGCAATCCCACGGTCGCGCTCGAGCGCGGCTCGGACGCCGAGCTCGCCAACCGCCTCAGCGACCTCATGCTCCCGCTCGTCAAGGGGCTCGGCTCCGAGCGGGCGTGGGTGCTGCTCGGCACCGAGTCGCTGCAGACCTTCGGCGGCTCCGGCTTCCTGCAGGACTACCCGATCGAGCAGTACGTCCGCGACGCGAAGATCGACACGCTCTACGAGGGCACGACCGCCATCCAGGGGCTCGACTTCTTCTTCCGCAAGATCGTGCGCGACAAGGGCCAGGCCCTGCAGCACGTGGCCGGGCAGATGCAGGAGTTCGCCAAGAACCTCGGCGGCTCGCTCGACACCGAGCGGGAGCTGCTCGGCCGGGCGGTCGAGGACGTGCAGGGCATCGTCGGCCACATGATCGGCGACCTCGTCAAGAGCGACCCCCGCATGGGCGGTGACGCGGCCAACCTCTACAAGGTCGGCCAGAACACCACGCGCCTGCTGCTCGCCGCCGGTGACCTCGTCGTCGGCTGGCTGCTGCTGCGCCAGGCCGAGGTCGCCCAGGCGGCGCTCGAGCGCGGCGCGTCCGGCAAGGACGCCGACTTCTACCGCGGCAAGGTGGCAGCGGCCTCGTTCTACGCCAAGAACGTGCTGCCCAAGCTCGCCGCCGAGCGCGCCATCGCCGAGGCCACCGACAACGACCTCATGGACGTGCCCGAATCGGCCTTCTGACAGGCCCGCCCCGGCCCCGGCTCCGGGGCCGGGGCGGGTCAGAGGGTGCGCTGGTAGGAGGGGCTGAGCTCGACGACGCGGAAGCCGAGCTCCTCGTTGATCGAGACCATCCAGGCGTTCGTGTCGTCGTTGCCGGTCACGACGCGCCTGCGCCCCGGGTGGTCGGCCTGCAGTCGTCGCAGGTTCTCGAGCT
Source organism: Terrabacter aeriphilus (assembly GCF_039542985.1). NCBI lineage: Bacteria > Bacillati > Actinomycetota > Actinomycetes > Micrococcales > Intrasporangiaceae > Terrabacter > Terrabacter aeriphilus. The sequence continues at coordinate 83,116 of NZ_BAABIW010000017.1, read as the reverse complement.
TGACGGCCATGCCGAGGCGGTGGCCCCGGTGGTCGCGGTGCACGAGCGTGCCCCACTGCCAAGCCGTTCCGGGCGCGCCCGAGGGCAGCACGAGGTCGGTGTAGGCGACGACCTCCCCGCTCGCCCGGTGCACGGCCACGGTGGTCAGCCGCACCCGCCCCTGCGCCCGGAACACCTCGAGGTGCTCCTCGTAGCGCGCCGGCGTCAGCGACTCCTCCTCGAAGTCGATGTCGCCCGTGGGCGCGTCGACCGCCAGCTGGTTCATGAGGGCGCACAGCGAGGGGCGCAGGGCGGTCGGCACGCCGCCCACGTGGGTCTCGAGGACGTATGCCGCCTCCCACCTCGCGCGCGCCCGCTCGGCGAGCCCGTCGAGCACGTCGTCCGGCACCGGTAGGTCGAGGTGGCGCATGATCTCGGTGTTGTTGAGCGAGAAGCCGTGCGCCTCGGCGAACCGCCGGGAGGGGTGGCCGTCGGAGTCCGGCGGCACGAGGAAGTCGACGATCACCGTCGAGCGGTCCTCCTCGCGGACCCGCGCCATCAGGCGGTCGACGAGGGCCGTGCCCGCCCCGCGACCCCGGTGGGCCGGGTCGACCGCGACGTCGACCCAGGCCATCGTCGTGTTGTCCTCCATCGGCAGCCACAGCGTCGCGATGCCGACCGCCCTCCCCTCGTCGACCGCGGCCCACATCTCCATCGGCTGCGAGGTGTCGACATGCCGCCACTCGACCACCGTCTCGGCCAGTGAGGGCGGCTCGTTCCACGGTCGCTCGTGACCCTTGCTGGCGCAGAGCACCTCGTGGGCGCGGGCGCACACGGCGTCGTCGTGGACGTCGACGGGGATCGTCTCCATGCCTTGACCGTAGGGGCCGGATCCTCGGAGCACCAACGAGTTTCGGCTCCCGTCGTCACGGCCCGACGTCACCGGGCGAGGTCACCGGGCGGGGTCACCGGGCGGGGGCCCCACCCTGCGGTCGGGTCGCCCGCAGCAGGAGCAGGCCCACCCCGAGCACGGCGAAACCGACGAGCGGTGTGACGTCACCGACGAGGAAGAAGACGGGCCGGTTGCCGAGCACGTCGACCCCGACGATCGAGACGACGAGGATGCCGAAGAAGAGCACGACGGCTGACACGACAGCCAGCGGGTCGACCCACCGGGGCGCCGGTCTCGCTGGGCTGGACGGGCTCGCCGGGCTCGCCGACCGGGGGCTGCGGTCGAACCGCACGAACACCGCGACGAGCACGGCCGTCACGGACGCGAGCACGGCGAAGAGCAGCGGCCGCGTCACCCACCACGCCAGGGTGCCCGTCACCGGCTGTGACACCCCGACGGCCCGCGCCGCGAGCAGCACCGTCAGGAGCCCGGTCAGGTGCCAGAGGAACGCCGTCATGGCGAACGGCCCGGCCACCACCACGGCGCGCCAGGCAGGCGGCCGCGCGAGCACGCGCGTCATCGGCGGGCGCAGCAGCACGGCGAGGCCGCAGATGCCGAACCCCTGGGCGAGCAGGGCGACGGTCGGCGGCGCCATGTTCGAGACGGCCTCACCGGGCAGGCCGACCATCGAGACCGGGTAGGGCCCGAGCCCGACGAGCAGGCCCATGGCCGCGAACCCGCCGATCGCCATGGCCCATCCGCGTCGGGTCGTGAGCAGGCCGTCGCGCCAAGCGAACCCGAGCTGGTGGAGGGCGAGCCACACGAGGGCGAAGTTGAGGTTGCCGACGAGTTCGGGTCCTCCCCCGAACCGCACCAGGTCGACGAGGCACGCCGCGGTGACGAGCGCCGCGACGACGCGCAGCCCCCAGCGCCGGTGCAGGTCGCGCATCAGCGGCGCGAAGGCGCACGCCCCCAGGTAGATCCCGACGAACCAGAGCAGCTGCGGCACGAGCACGAGCGCCTCGCGCGCGATCCGGCCGACGTCGCCCGGCCGGGAGGTCAGTCCCGTGAGGTGGGCCGCGGCGCCGATCGCCGCCCAGACGACGAGGAACGCGAGGGTGGGGCGCAGCAACCGCAGGGCGCGCGCCCGGAAGAACGCGGCATACCGGCCGGGGCCGTCGGGATGACGGCGCTCGAGCGACTCGAGGGTGTGCGCGTGCGCCACGCCGCCGACGAGGAAGAAGAGCGGCATGACCTGCAGCAGCCAGGTGAGGGGCTGCAGCGCGGGGACCTCGGCCAGCGCGTTGGCGATGCGCCCGTCGGGCGTGATGTCGACCATGAGCCAGTGCCCGAGGACGACGACGAACAGGGAGCCGACCCGCATCAGGTCGACCCAGCGGTCGCGCCCCTCCGGCGTCGCCGCGGCGATCGCGTCGGCCGACCGGGGCGTGGCGCGCGCGGGGCCCGACGAGCGGGGCCGGGGGCGAGTCTGGCTCACCCACCCATCGAAGCACGGGCGACGGCCCGCGCAGGTGAGTTCGCCTGCTCAGGCCGTCGTCCACCCGATCGCCTACGGCGGCACCACGCGCCGGTCCAGCCGGCAGCGCGGCTCGGGCCTGTCAGAGGGTGCCGTCGCGCCGCTCGACGCGCTGCTCGACGACCTCGTCGCCGTCACCGTCGACGCGACGCTCGACGCGGCGCTCGACGACGTCCGGGGCACCCCGGCGCTCGGTGACGGTGGTGTGCTGCGTGCGGGTGCGCTGGGCGTTCATGACGAGGGCCAGCACGATCGCGAGCGCGCCGCCCACCATGAGGATGAGCCCGATCGTGTTGCCGGTGCTGCGCGAGAGGTCGAGCACGCTGCTGTCGACGTTGGTGAAGTAGAAGATGGCGCCGACCACGAGCAGGAAGATGCCGAGTCCGATTCCCATGACCGCTCCTTGACTGGGGGCACGCCACGTCGCGCGCCTGGGCGGGACATACCCGCCGGGGACCGGCCCACTCCCCGGGTGTCCGACGGCTCAGGCGGGTCGGCCGGCGCGACGTCGCCCGACCACGCCGCTGACGCCGGCGAGCAGCAGCAGGACGAGGCCGGCACCCACCGCGACGCCGATCTCGGCGTCGAGGTTGCGGGCCGCGAGGCCGTAGGCGGTGTCGGCGATCGTGCGCGCCACGGGTGGCGTCACGCGGCGCATGAGCGGCTCGCGCGCCACCATGACGACGAGCGCGAGGCCGAGGGCCAGCACGATCCAGCCCGCACCGACGGCGGCCGCCACCGCGCGCCGGCGCCGGGCGAGCGCGACGGCGAGCAGCGCGAGGACGGCCACGGCCGCGGGCGCCCACGGCCCCACGACGTCGGCCACCCGGTAGACCTGCCGCACCGTGCGGAGGTCGTCGGCCTTGACGAGCGGGATCGTCACGACCGGAGCGATGGAGGCGGCATCGGGGACGCCGAACCGCTCGAGCGTCGAGGTGAGCGCCGGGACGGGGATCGTGACCCGCACGGCGACCCGGCCGTCGGCGTCGAGCTGCGTGTCGGCGCGGCCCTCCATGACGGCGAGGAGCTGGGTGTGGACGGCACGGATCGCGCTCGTCCAGGCCGCGGCCACCTGTGGGCTCGCGACGACCGTCGCGGCCTGCGTGCGCAGCGGACCCTCGAGGGCCTGCTCGACGACGGGTCGCAGCTGCACGACGCCGAGGACGCCGTCGACGATGCCGTCGGTCAGCGCCTCCTGCACCTGCGGCGTGCTGACGACGGGCTCCAGCTCGTCGACGAAGACGTCGGTCCGGGTCAGCAGCACCGACGCCCAGAAGGCGACGAGAGCGACCGGCAGCAGCACCACGGCGAGGACACCGCACAGGCTCGACACGACGGAGCGGCCGGCACCTCCGGGACGCTGCGACACCATGGCTGCCTCCTCGTCACGCCTCCGCGGAGCCGGTGGCCGGGCCGGGCGCGCCGGGAACGACCCCACGCAGGTCGAGCCCCAGTGTGGCAGGCGCATCCGGCTCCACCGTGACGGGGATGCCCCAGTCCTGCTGGAAGAGGTGGCACGCGGCGTGCTCCGGCACCTCCCCCGTGTCGGGGTCGCCGTCGCAGGCGGCCGCCTGCACCGAGACGTGCAGGGTCCCCGTCCGGATGCCGTCCGCCAGGGTCAGGGTGCGGCGGAGCCCGCGCGCGCGGCCGCCGCCCGAGACGAGCAGGCCCTCCGGGCTGGCCGAGACGTCGAGCATCGTCGGGTCGCCCCAGCGGTCGTCGAGCTTCTGGCCGGCCGGGGGCACGAAGGTGACCTCCAGCTCGACCGCCCCGGGGGCCAGTGGGGTGGCCGGGCGCTGGGTGCGCCTCGCCGGGCCGTCGACGCGCTGCGCGTCGGCGGGCAGGGCGACGCGGGTCAGCCGGTGGGCCGCTGACTCGACGACGACGAGGCGCGTCTCACCCGTCACGGGGTCGGGCTCGACGACGGCGTCGCTCGGCTCGGCGAGGCCCTGGGCCAGGGTCGACACCTGGCCGGTCGACGGGTCGTAGCGGCGCACGGCGCCGTTGTACGTGTCGCTGATCGCGACGGAGCCGTCGGGCAGCACCGTGACGCCCAGCGGGTGCTGCAGGAGCGCCTGCGCGGCGTCGCCGTCGCGGTGGCCGAAGTCGAACAGGCCCGTGCCGACGTGGGTCTCGACGACGAGCGCGCCGTCGTCGCCCGTCGTCACCGAGCGCAGGGCCGAGGTCTCGGAGTCGGCGACCCAGACCCGGGCCCCGTCGGCGGAGGTGGCGAGGCCGGAGGGCTGGGCGAACCAGGCCTCGGGGGCGGGTCCGTCGCGCAGGCCCTCGTTCGTCGTGCCACCGACGACCTCGACGACGCCGTCCTCCGGCGTCGCGCCGGGCGTCCACGCCCACAGCTGGTGGGTGCCCGCCATCGCGAGCAGCACGCGGTCGCCGAGCCAGGCGAGGTCCCAGGGGGTGGAGAGAGCCTGCTCGAGCGCCGGCCCACCACCGGAGCGCTCGCGCAGCTGCGAGCCGGTGCCGGCCAGCACGCGGACCGCCCCGTCGGAGAAGCGGATCCCCTTGAGCTGGTGGTCGACCGAGTCGGCGACGAGGAGGTCCACCTCGAGCCGCGCGGCCACGTCCGGGGTGGCGAGCAGCACGCCCTGCGGCTCGTGGAGCACGCCCTGGCCTCCCCAGCGCGCGCGCTCGGTCTCGAGGTCGGCCTCGAGGTGCACGACGGCGTGGTTGGCCGTGTCGGAGACGACGAACGACCCGTCGGGCAGGCCGACCGCCTTGCCCGGGAAGCGCAGCGCCGTGTCGGGCGCGGGCGGCGCGACGTACGGGTCGCCGCCCGGCTGGAGGGTGCCCCTGGCGCGGTGCTCCTCGACGAGCTCGGCGACGAGCGCGGCGAGGCCGGGGCCGTGCCCCTCGCCCGACATCGACGCGACGACGAAGCCCTCGGGGTCGATCACGACGAGCGTCGGCCAGGCCCGCGCGGCGTAGGCCCGCCACGTCGTGAGGTCGGGGTCGTCGAGCACGGGGTGGTGCACGGCATACCGCTCGACGGCGGCCGCGAGCGCGTCGGGGTCGGCCTCGTGCTCGAACTTCGGGGAGTGCACCCCGACGATGGTGAGCGCGTCGGGGAACTGCTCCTCGACGGGCCGCAGCTCGTCGAGGACGTGGAGGCAGTTGACGCAGCAGAAGGTCCAGAAGTCGAGCACGACGACGCGGCCGCGCAGCTCGGCGAGCGTGACCGGACGACCTCCCGTGTTGAGCCAGCCGCGGCCCACGAGCTCCGGGGCGCGCACCCGGACGCGCGAGCGCAGTGACGGGGGCGCGTCGCCCGCCACCGGCGCGGCGGAGGCCGGCGTCGTGGGGGCCGTCATGACAGCCTCCGGTCGGACAGGACGGGGAAGTCCTCCCGCCAGCGCGTCGTGGCCCTGGTGTCGATCTCGATGCTCAGCACGTCCTCGTCAAGGCCGGCCGCGGCGAGAACCTTCCCGCTCGCGTCGACGACCTGGCTGTGGCCACCCATCTCGTGACCGGCGTGGGTGCCCGAGGTGTTGCACTGGAGCACGACGCACTGGTCCTCCACCGCCCGCGCCCGGCCCAGCAGGGTCCAGTGCTCGACGCGGCGGGCGGGCCACGCGGCCGGCACGACGAAGACCTCGGCGCCCCGGTCGAGCAGGCGGCGGTAGAGCTCGGGGAAGCGCAGGTCGTAGCACGTGGACAGCCCCACCGGCACGACGCCGCCGCCGGCGACCGGCACGTCGACGACGACCGTCTCGTCGCCGGCATCCATGAGCGCCGGCTCCCCCTCGCCGAAGCCGAAGCGGTGGATCTTGCGGTAGGTCGCGACGAGGTCACCGGTCGGGGAGAAGACGAGGCTCGTGTTCCACAGGCCGCGCCCGTCGGGGGACGACGGCGCACCGTGCTCGACGATCGAGCCGCCGTGGAGGGTGACCCCGGCCTCCCGCGCGGCTGCCGCGAGGGCACGGGCCGTGGGGCCGTCGAGCGCCTCGGCGCGGCCCGCCCACTCGCGGTAGGAGAAGCCGCCGGGCGCCCACAGCTCGGGCAGGACGACGAGGTCGTGGCCGGCCTGGGCACGGACGAGGTCGACGACCCGCTCGGTGCGGGCGGGCACCGTCTCGTCGTCGCCGTAGGCCAGCTGGATGAGCGCCACCTTCATGGACCAACTCTCACACGCCGGCCGCCGGAGCCGCGACACCGGGCCTGGCCCTCGACCCCAGGGGAAAGGTCGACGGACCACGCCCGGGTCAGCCGACCCGCGCGCAGCGGGACCCGGGGCTGTGCGCCTCGTGCTCCGCGCGGCTGCGGATCGCTCCGGACGAGGGGGACGCGACCGCGGTCCTGCGGGCCGCGTGCTCCGGGACGGCACGGCGCGCCCGGCACGCCGGCCCCGGTGGGGCGACGGGTCTCGGCGGGCTCTGCGGCATGTCCCCTCCTCCGCCGTCAATACTACACGAGGTAGTAGTCGGTCCGGACCATGCGGCCGTCAGGAGGTGGGACGTTCGTCCCGGCGCGCCATGGCCGCGAGCCGTGCGTTGTAGGCCGTCAGCTCGACGTCGCCGTCCCGGTCGGCGCGCCGGTCGGAGCGGACCGACTCCGCACGATCGGTGCGGAACCACTGGAGGGCGACCGTCAGCGCCAGCACGAGGCTGGGCAGCTCGCCGATGGCCCAGGCGACGCCGCCGCCGTAGCGCTGGTCGGCGAGCACGTCGCCCACCCACGGGATCCGGATCGTCTGGAAGAAGTCGCCGCCGAGGATCGTCGTGCCACTGATCATCGCCACGCCGAAGAAGGCGTGGAACGAGACCGTCGCGAAGAGCACGACGAGGCGCAGGGGCGGGCTCCACCGCTTGGGGCCGGGGTCGATGCCGACGAGCACCCACGCGAAGAGGTAGCCGGTGAGCACGAAGTGGGCGGTCATCAGCAGGTGACCGGTGTGCGTGGAGAGGGCGAGCTCGAACAGGCCCGAGTAGTAGAAGACGACGAGGCTCATGAAGAAGAAGGCCGCCGCGAAGATCGGGTTGCCGAGCACGCGGAAGAGCGGCGAGTGCACGGCAGCGAGGATCATCTCGCGCGGCCCGAGGGTGCCGTCCCGGCGGGGTCGCACGGTGCGCAGCGCGAGGGTGACGGGGGCGCCGAGCACGAGCAGGATGGGCACCACCATGGCCTCGGTCATGTGCAGCGTCATGTGCCACGAGAAGGCGACCCGGCCGTAGATGCCGAGGACGCCGTTCGTGGCATACGCGAAGAGCAGCCATCCGCTCACCCAGCCGACCGTGCGCAGCACCGGCCAGGCGTCGCCGCGGCGGCGCAGGCGCACCACGCCCGCGACGTAGACGCCGATGGCGACGACGGCCGTGGCGAGGAAGAGCCACTCGACCTGCCACGCGGTCAGCCAGGACATCGCCGTCGGTGCGGGCGGCGCCGGGAAGCCGGTGAGCGCCAGCGCCGGGCTCGGGTCGGCGACCGTCTCGGGCACCGGCGGCTCGCTGCGGGCGAGGGCCGTCGCGACACCGACGGCGAGGCCCATGAGGAGGGTCTCGGCGGTCGCGAGGCGCAGGAAGAGACGACCGCGGCCGTCCGGAGGGCCATCGCCGCGCGACGCCCGGCCGGCGGTGGCGTCGATGGCGTCGATGCGGTCGAGGGTGGTGCGGCGGTGCCAGGCGCCGGCGGCACCGAGCGCCACGAAGGCCGCGACCTTGACGAGCACGAGCACGCCGTAGGGGCTGGTGAGGTCCGACCAGCTGCCGAGCCGCGTGGAGGCCGACATGACGCCGGAGAGGCCGAGGGCGACGAAGCACCAGAGCGCCACGGCCGAGTAGCGGCGGGCCACGACGGCGAGCGCGCCGCCGAGGCGGCGGTGGAGCAGCACGAGGGCGAGGAGGCCACCGACCCAGACCGTCGCGCCGAGCAGGTGGGCGGCGATGGCGTTGACCGCCGTCTCGTGGTCGGACGAACCGCCCGCGTGGCCGGCGAGACCGAGCACGAGCACCCCGAACGCCGACACCACGGTGAGGGCCACGGCCACGGACCGGGCCCGCGACACCGCGGCCACCGACGCCACGACGAAAGCCGCGACCGCGCTGATCAGCCCGACGCGGAGCGGCTCGATGGCCCACACCGAGTTCGCGAGGCTGGCGCCGAACGCCGGGTCGCCCAGCGGCATACCGGCGGCGTCGGCGAAGGTGAAGACGACGCCCACCGCCCCGGCCACGGCCCAGACGAAGGCCGACGTCGTGGCGAGCCGGAACGCAGCGGCCCGGCGGGGCTCGTCGAGGGCCGCGCTCTCCTCACGCGTGCGCCCGGGGATCATGGTCCCGGCGAGCAGCAGCGCGCCGATCGTCAGCGACGCCGCCAGGTCGTGGACCACGCGGACGAGCGGCAGCGACCAGCGCACGACGGGCCCCGCGTCGCTGAGGCCGCCGGTCAGCGGGTCGGCCGCGCCCGTGAAGCGGGCCGCGACCACGCAGGCCAGCAGCCCCACGACCACGGCGCCGGCCGCGGCCACCCCGGCGGTGACGACCGCTCCGCCCGTGCCGCCCGTGTCGCGGCGGGGGCCGACGAGACCGTCTCGCTCGAGGGTTGCCATGCACCAAGGGTAAGTAGTGTGGCGTCATGCCCATGCACCCGACCGCCCCCGACGACCGCAACGGACTCATCGACGCGTTCGACCTCTGCGTGCAGTCGATCATCGACCTCGGCTACTCGTGCCGCGACGAGGACTTCGAGGTGCAGACCGAGTGCCCGGGCTGGACCGTCAAGGACCAGATCGCCCACGTCGTGGGGGCCGAGAAGTCGTTCGCCGGTATCGCCCGCCCTCCGGTCGCGGTGCCGGACTACCCGCACCTGACCAACGACTACGCCCGCTTCGTCGAGGTCGACGTCGAGGCGCGGCGGGGTGTCACCGGCCGTCAGATCGTCGCCGAGCTCGCCGAGTTCCACCCGCAGCGGATGGCCCAGCTGCGCGCCACGGACGCCGACGTCGACACCGTCGTGGGTGGTTTCTTCGGACCGGACACCACCTTCGGCGAGCACCTGCGCCGCCGGATCGTCGACGCCTGGGTGCACGAGCAGGACCTCCGCGCCGCCCTCGACCGCCCCGGCAACCTCGACTCCGCGGGGGCCTCGGTGTTCACCGCCGAGATCCTGGGGGCGCTGCCGCGGATCATCGCGCGCGTCGCCGGCGTGGGTCCCGGGCACGCCGTCGTCATCGACGCCACCGGCCCGGTGCTCGCGCGCGGCGGGGTGCGGATCGTCACGGGCGAGGACGGGCGGCCTTACGGCGAAGCACTTTTCAGTGGCAACGACCGCCCGGAGGGTGAGGAGCAGCTCGACGTCACGTCGATCCACCTGACGACCGACGCCCTGACGCGGCGGGCTGCCGGCCGTCGCCCCGTCGACGAGATCCACTACTCCGTGACCGGCGACGAGGAGACCGCCCGCCGCGTCCTCGAGGCGCTCGTGGTCGTCACGCACTGAGCGGGGGCGCGACCACGGGCACGCGTGATGCACCCGGCGGCTGTCGAACGTTTGATCGACGCCATCTTGTGCATCGGGGGCCGAGCGCCTAGCGTCGAGAGAAGTCGGTCAAGCCAGTGCCGCATCGGGGATCCGATCCATCGGAGTGACCATGACCGACCCATCCACGGGTCCGCGCAAGGATGCGCGGACCAGAGAACTCATCCAGCAGCTGCGCACGTCCGACAGCGAGACGGTGCGCGCCCGGGCGCTCGAGACCGTCACCGTGCTGCACATGCCCCTCGCCCGTTCGCTCGCCCACCGCTACTCCGGCAAGGGCCTCGACCGCCAGGACCTCGAGCAGGTGGCCTTCCTGGCCCTGCTCAAGGCGATCCACCGCTTCGACCTCGCCAAGCCCACGGAGTTCGGGGCGTATGCCACCCCGACCATCACGGGTGAGCTCCGACGCCACTTCCGCGACCACGGCTGGCTCGTGCGCCCGCCGCGTGAGCTGCAGGAGCGCCGCCAGCTCGTCACCGACACCCGCTCGCGGCTCGAGCAGCGACTCGGCCACGACCCGGACGTCGACGAGCTGTCGCGCGAGCTCGAGATGACCCCGGGCGCGGTGCGGGAGGCCCAGGTGGCCGCCACCAACCTGCGGCCGGCCTCGCTCGACGCGACCACCGCCGACGGTGGTCGGCCGGTGCTCGACCTGCTCGAGTCCCACTCCGACGGCGGGTCGGACCCCGCCCTCGACGAGGGCATCGTCGTGCGCACCGCGCTGCGCCGGCTGCCCGCCCGCGACCAGGAGCTCGTCGAGCTGCGCTTCGGCGGCGACCTCACCCAGGCCGAGATCGCCGCATCGATGGGCCTGTCGGCGATGCAGGTGAGTCGCCTGCTGCGCCGCGTGCTCGACGAGCTGCGCACGCAGCTCTCCGCGGAGGGCATGGCCTCGGCCTGACCTCCGCGTGCGGGCCGCCGGGCTCCTTCCACGGGAGGGGCCGGGCGGTCCCGCGAATCAGGCCTCGAGCGCCTCGTCGCGGTCTCGGTCGCGCGCGTCGCGCCCGCCACCGAACTGCGACTCCTGGCCCTCGATGATCTGCGAGGCGACCTGGGTGAGCTTCATGTTGAGCTCCTGGGACGTCGAGCGGAGCATCTCGAACGCCTCGTCGCCGCTCACGTGGTGCGCGGCCATGAGCAGGCCGACGGCCTTGCCGATCTCGCGGTTGCTCTGCAGGCCCTGGCGCAGGGTCGCGGCCTGCTCGCGCGAGCGCATCGCCATCAGGGCGACCGAGGCGAAGGACGCGATGACCGCACCGACGTCGGCCGACGCCTTCGTCAGGCCGCCCGGGGTGTCGGAGAAGAGGTTGAGGGCTCCCACCTTGTCGCCGTCGAGGAGCAGCCGGTAGCCGATGGCCGAGCGCACCGGGGTCTCCCGGACGATCCGCTCGGTGAAGCGCGGCCAGGGGGTGTGCGCGTCGGTGAGGTCGGGGTCGTGCTGGTAGGCCTCGTCGCGGATGGCGTCGACGCAGGGACCCTCGCCGACCTCGATCTCGATCTCGTCGATGCGCCGGGCGATGTCGTCGGTGCTCGCGGCCGTGACGAACCGGTCGCGCGTGCGCACGAGGAGCGACGCGCGGTCGCAACCGCCGACGAGGCGCCGCGAGGCCTCCACGAGCGCGTGGTGGATCGAGCCCGCGTCGGCACCGGCATAGATCAGTGCGGACAGCTGGCGGAAGGCATCGTTGACCGTCGGGTCGATCTGTTCGTTGCTCGACATGGCACTCCTGCGGCTCGGGCTCGCCGGTCCGGTCACCTGTGGGCCCGGACCTGCGCGTCAGTCATCCTCGCACCTCCCCCGAGGGGCGCGAGCACAGAGAACCACACGATCGCGCGCCAGGGCCAACCCGGGCACCTCGTGTCTCGCCCCAAGGCTGGACACGCCGGTTGACAAGACCCTCGTTCCAGCCAAATACTTGCTTGCTGCAAACAACGAGTTCGCCGGGCGAGGGAGAGGGGCAGCCATGGCCGTCAGCCTGGACGAGGCGAACGACCTCTTCCTCGGCCTGCTGCGCGTGCAGAAGCTGCTCGTGGCGGCCAAGCACGCCGCCCCACGGCTCGAGGAGGGTGTCGACGTCGCCGCCTACCCCGTGCTCTTCGTCGTGGCGGGGGCCGGCACCGTGCGCATCTCCGAACTCGCCACGACCCTCCACAACGACGTCTCCACGGTGAGCCGCCAGGTCAGCGCCCTCGTCACGAGCGGACTGCTCGACAAGAGCGCCGACCCGAGCGACGGGCGGGCCCTCGTCGTCTCGCTCACCGAGCGCGGCCGCACCGTGCTCGACCAGATCCAGACCAACCGGTCACGGTGGTTCCAGGGCCTGCTGGCCGACTGGGAGCCCGCCGCGACGGCCGAGTTCGTGACCCGACTGCGCGAGCTCGGCGACGCGCTCGACGCCAACCTCCGGGCCCGGGGTGCAGCGACGCCCCCCATGCCCTTCACGTCCATGCGAGACCAGCACCAGAAAGAGGACTGACATGTCCGACACCACCGCCGAGCCGTCAGGCGCCGCACCCTCCGGCGTCGCGGCGCCGGCCGCGGGTCCCGACGGCCACCCGGCCCTCTCCCACAAGGAGATCATCACCATCCTCGTCGGGCTGATGATGGGGATGTTCCTCGCGGCGCTCGACCAGACCATCGTCGCCAGCGCGATGCGGGTCATCGCCGACGACCTCAAGGACCTCGCCGGACAGGCCTGGGTGACGACGGCATACCTCATCACGAGCACCATCGCGACCCCGCTCTACGGCAAGCTCGGCGACATCTACGGGCGCAAGAAGCTCTTCATCTTCGCCATCTCGATCTTCACGATCGGCTCGATGCTCTGCACGCTCGCCTGGTCGATCCCGTCGCTCGCCGCGTTCCGCGCGGTGCAGGGCATCGGCGCCGGCGGCCTCTTCTCGCTCGCCCTCGCGATCATCGGTGACATCGTGCCGCCCCGCGAGCGCGCGAAGTACCAGGGCTACTTCCTCGCCGTCTTCGGCACCTCGAGCGTCATCGGCCCCGTCGTCGGCGGCATCCTCTCTGACCAGGACTCGATCCTCGGCATCACCGGCTGGCGCTGGGTCTTCCTCGTCAACGTGCCGATCGCCATCGCGGCGCTCGTCGTCGTGACGCGCACGCTGCACCTGCGCCACACCCGCCTCGACCACCGCGTCGACTACTGGGGCGCGCTCAGCCTGTCGGTCGCGCTCGTGCCGCTCCTCATCGTCGCCGAGCAGGGCCGCGAGTGGGGCTGGGGCTCCGCGACGTCGATCACCTGCTACGCCATCGGCCTGGTCGGCCTCGTCTCGTTCTTCGTCATCGAGCGCTCGATGGGTGAGGAGGCGCTCATCCCGCTGCGCCTCTTCCAGAACCGCACCATCGCCGCCGCGTCGGTCAGCTCGGTCTTCATCGGCATGGGCATGTTCGGTGGCCTCGCCGCGATCCCGCTCTACCTGCAGATCGTCAAGGGCTCCTCGCCCATGGAGGCGGGCCTCCAGCTGCTGCCGATGACGCTCGGCGTCATGAGCGGCTCGATCTTCTCCGGCCAGATGATCAGCCGCACCGGTCGCTACCGCAAGTTCCCGATCATCGGCGCGGCCATCCTCGTGCTCGCGCTCTACGGCTTCCACTTCGTCGGTGCCGACACCCCGCTGTGGAAGACGATGATCGGGATGTTCTTCTTCGGCATCGGCCTCGGCTTCAACTTCCAGCCGCTGACCCTCGCCGTGCAGAACGCCGTCGACCGCCGCGACATGGGCGTCGCGACGAGCTCGGCGACCTTCACCCGCCAGATCGGCGGCACGCTCGGCACCGCGGTCTTCCTGTCGATCCTCTTCTCGCAGGCCGGCTCGAAGATCTCCGACGCGTTCGCCAGCATCGCGCCGTCGCCCGCCTTCCAGGCAGCGCTGCGCAACCCCACCGGCGGTGACCCCGCGGCCAACAAGGCGTTCATCAGCCAGTTGCAGGCCTCGCAGCAGGCGGGTGGCTCGGGTGCGGGTGCGGGTTCCTCGGCGCTGTCGGACAGCTCGTTCATCAACCAGCTCGACCCGCAGCTCGCCCGGCCCTTCCTCGTCGGGTTCTCCGACGCGATGTCGGTCGTCTTCATGGTGGCCGCCGGCGTGCTCGTGCTCGCCTTCATCGCCTCGCTCTTCCTCCCGCACGTCGACCTCGGCCCGAAGCCGGGCCAGGAGGCCGACAAGGGCGACGACGTGGCGGCGGTCCCCGCCGGCCACTGACCCCTCAACCGTCGAAAGGCCACTTCTCGTGGCTCCCGCGGCGTCGAAAGGCCACTTCTCGTGACGAGAAGTGGCCTTTCGACGTGGGGGCACCCGCGAGAAGTGGCCTTTCGACGGTTGTCGGGGGGCGTATGCCGGGGGCTCCCGCGCGCGGCGCGGCGCCGGCGCGCGGGGGGTCAGCGGAGGTTGTGCAGCTCGCGGCGGGTGAGGAAGGCGCGGGTGCCGAGCGCCATGACGAAGGCGAACGACCCCGCGATGATCGCCACCCAGTAGCCGTGCTGGGCCCCGACGCGGTCGACGACCGCGCCCGAGACCGCCGAGCCGGCCGCGATGCCGACGATGAGCCCGGTCAGCACGATCGTCATGCCCTCGTTGAGCTGGGCCCTGGGCACGATCCGCTCGATGAGGTTCATCGTCGTGATGAGCGTCGGGGCCGTCGCCATGCCGGCCACGAGCATGAGCCCGGCCAACGCCCAGAGGTTGCTCGCGAAGAGCACCGGCAGCTCGAGCACCGCCATGCCGAGCGTGCCGACCATGAGCAGCTTGACGAGGTTGCGCCCGTGCGAGACGTGGCCGAAGACGAGGCCCGCGCCGGCGGAGCCCACGGCGTAGAGGGCGAGGATCGCCCCCGCGGCGCTCGCCGCACCCGCCTCCTGCGAGACGGCCAGCGTCACGACCTCGTTGACGCCGAAGATCGCGCCGGTCATGACCATGATGAAGGCGAGCGGCACGAGGCCCGGCACGGTGTGGGCGTGCTCCGTGGGCCGCTCGTGGTGCGGCACGACCGGGGGCTCGGTCGAGCGGGCCGAGATGAACACGAGGACGCCGACGGCATACGCCAGCGTCGCGAACGCGAAGCCCGCCTCGGGGAAGAGCGTCGTCGAGAGCCAGATCGCGAGCACCGGCCCGATGACGAAGGTGACCTCCTCCATGACCTGCTCGAAGGACATCGCCGAGTGCAGGTTGCGCGGGTCGTCGGCGAAGATGTGCGACCACCGCGCCCGCGCCATGGTGCCGAGGTTCGGGATGGCGCCACAGAGCGGGAAGGTGATGAACAGCAGCCAGGTCGGCCAGCCACGGAGCGAGGTGAGCACCGTCATGACGGCCCAGAAGCCCGACCACAGGAAGAACGGGATGGCGATCCGGCGCTGGCCGTAGCGGTCGACGAGGCGGCCGAGGAACGGCGCGAAGAGCGCCAGCGAGACCATCCCGACGGCGACGACGGCGCCTGCCGTCTCGTAGGAGCCGGTGCGCGCCGAGACCATCGCCACGACGGAGACGGCGAACATCGAGCCCGCCGAGCGGGCGATCATCCCGCCGCTGATGAAGACACGGGCGCCCGGCACCTCGAAGAGAGGTCGGTAGGACGCCAGCACGGGATCTCCTTCTCGGTGGGGGCCGGTCAACCTCCCCATCCTTGCACCACGGGCCGCGTGATGCCGAGGCGGCGGGTGGGGTGGACGGCCGGTGCGCGCTCCGCTCAGGCGCCGTGCTTGCGGCGCAACGACCACATCTGCGGCGAGCGCTCGAGTTCGACCGCGACGTCCCACGGCACCCCTCCGGGAGCCGTCTCGCGACGGAAGCTCGCGACCGTGCGCCGGGCGAGCGGCGGGTCGGCCGCCACGCGCGCGGCGAGCGCGAGGGCGCGCTCCTGCACCTCACCGTCGTCGTATGCCGCCCAGGCCAGTCCCAGGGCGACCGCGCGCTCGCCGTCGACCTCCTCGCCGAAGAGGCCGAGCGCGGCAGCGGCTTCGCGGCCGGCCGCGCGGTGCAGGAGGGTGAAGTGGCCTCCGCCCGGGTGGATGCCGATCTGGGCGAAGCCGGGCAGCAGCCGCGCCGTGCGGGAGACGATCCGCAGGTCGGTGGCGAGCGCGAGGTTGAGCCCGGCACCGACCGCGGCGCCGCGCACGGCGGCGATGGTCGGCACGCCGATGGAGCCGACGGTCGTGAACGCGGCGTAGACGGTCTCGAGGTTGCGGTAGGCGTCGTCCTCGACCGGGTCCCGGCCGGTGTCGGCGAGCACCGAGCGCACGGCGCCTGCGCAGAAGTGCGCGCCACCCGTCACGACGACCGCCCCGACGCCGGGGTCGGCCTCCGCCGTGCGGGCGGCGTCGATGAGCTGGCGCGACATCGGCACGGAGAGCGCGTTGCGCCGCTCGGGGGCGTCGAGCGTCAGCAGGGCGACGCCGTCGCGGACCTCGTAGCGGACCTCGTAGCGGACCTCGTCGCGGACCTCGTCGCGGGAGTCCGCGTCGGCGTCGGGGCGGGGATCGGGGGTGGTGGGGGTCGGGTCGCTCATTCGGCGGGTCTCCTTCGCGAGGTGGCTCGTCCGGTGGTCATGAGGTTCCAGAGCCGGTCGTGCCCCGCGGAGGTCGCGAGCGCGGTCAGCGTCTCGTCCCACTCGTGGAGCGACCCGAACTCGGTGCGACGGGCGAGGATCGGCTTGGTCAGGGTGTGCAGCTCGTGCTCGAGCGTCGTGCCGATGGCGCCGAGCACCTGGTGGGCGCCGCGGACGACCACGGAGGCGGAGTGGCCGACGCACGACTTGGCCACCGCGACCGCGAACAGCATGCCGCCGTCCTGCCAGTCGGAGGCGGCGGCCCGGGCGACGGCGGCGTCGGTGGCCGCGCGCGCGAGCGCCGTCTCGGCGGCGATGTCGGCGACGAGGTGCTGCACCGCCTGGAAGCGCGCGATCGGGCGGCCGAACTGCACGCGGTCGTTCGCGTGGGTCAGCGTGATCTCGACGATCCGCTCCATCGCCCCGACCACCTGCGCGCACCGGGCGAGGGCACCGCGCAGGTGGAACTGCTCACCGATCGCGTGGTCGACGACGACGCCCGCCTCGAGGTCGGCGAGGTCGAACTCGACGGTGTCGCTCGGCTCACCGGCCAGGTTGCGGCGCTCCTCGAGCCCGACCCGGCCCACCGGCACGTCGGCGACGCGCCACTCGTCCCGGTCCTCCCAGAGCGCGACGATGCTGCTCGCGTCGCGGGCCCACGTCACGTTGAGGGCGACGCCGGAGGGGTCGGGGCGGCACACGGCGCGCAGGCCGCCGTCGTTGGGCAGCCCGGCGGCCTCGAGCAGCCACCCGCCGAGCAGGTCGTGCTCCGCGAGCGGCACGGGCGCGGCCGCACCGGCGGCGAGCCCGAGCAGCGCGGCGGCCTCGACCCAGCCGGCGCCGCTGCCGCCCGACGCCTCCGAGCCGGTGAGCCGGGTGAGGCCGAGCTCCTCGAGCCGGCCCCAGAGGGCCCGGTCGAGGTCGACGACCGCGGTCGGGGTCGGCCGGGAGGCGCGGTGGTCGGCGAAGAGCCCGGTGAGCAGGTCGACGAGGTCGGGGTCCGCGGTGGTCGGCGCGGCGAGGTGACCAGGGTGGTCGAGGTGGTCGGGGTGGTCGGGGCGTCGGCTCTGGTCGGTCATCAGCGCATCCCCAGGCCTCGGGCGACGACGCCGCGCAGCACCTCGTTGGTGCCGCCCCGCAGGGTGAACCCGGGCCGCTGGAGGATCGCCGCGTGCAGCAGCTGCGACAGGTCGTCGTCGAGCGCCCACCCGCTCGCCGTCAGGGTGTCGACGTAGTCGGCGATGTCGCCCTCCTCGGTCGTGCCGAGCAGCTTGACGACCGCGGCCGCGGTGTCGGCGTTCTCGTGCGCCTCGAGCGCCGTCGAGACCGCGAAGGACATCTGGTGCAGGGCCGCGACACGCGCGACGTGCCGGCCCAGGCCCGGGTCGGTGGGAAGCCGGGCGTCGCCCATGGCCTGCGCGGCGGCTGCGAGCAGCTGGAAGGTCGAGAGCACGCGCTCGGGGCCACTGCGCTCGAAGCCGAGCTCGGAGGTGACCTGCGACCAGCCGTCACCGAGCTCGCCGAGCACCCGGTCGTCGGGGATGAAGACCCCGTCGAGGTGCACCTCGTTGAAGTGGTGGTCACCGCCCATCGAGATGATCGGCCGGATCGTCACCCCGGGCGCGCGCAGGTCGACGATGAACTGGCTGAGGCCGTCGTGGCGGTGTGCGGGGTCGAGCGGCGCCGAGCGCGCGAGCGCGAAGAAGGCGTCGGCCTCGTGGGCCCCGGACGTCCACACCTTGGTGCCGGTGAGCCGCCACCCGCCCTCGACCCGCTCGGCCCGCGTGCGCACGCTCGCGAGGTCGGATCCCGAGTCGGGCTCGCTCATGCCGATGCCGAAGACGACCTCGCCGCGGCTGATGCCGGGCAGGAAGGCCTGCTTCTGCTCCTCGGTGCCGTAGCGCAGCAGCGACGGCCCGATCTGCCGCTCGGCCACCCAGTGCGCGGCGACGGGCGCCCCGACGACGAGCAGCTCCTCCGTGACGACGAACCGCTCGACGTAGCTGCGGCCCTGGCCGCCGTACTCCGTCGGGATGACCATGCCGAGCCAGCCGCGCCGGCCGAGCTCACGCGTGAAGTCGCGGTCCCACCGGGTCAGCCAGGTGTCGACGTGCGGCACGAAGACGCCGGCCGCCACCTGCTCGGCGAGGAAGGCCCGCACCTCGAGCCGCAGCTCGGCCAGGGCCGGCCCCTCGGTCGCCACCGGGGGCACCAGACGGTGGTCCACTCCCACTCCCTCGCGACGTCGCAGCAGTTCGTGCGCCACTCTCCCACACGGCGTCGGAGCCCGCGCCGCCACACCGGCCGGGTCCGGGCCCCGGGCCCCGGGTCCGGGCCCCGGAGCCCAGGGACCGGGGTCCAGGGACCGGGCTCAGAGACCGGTGGCGACGAGGTAGCCGCACAGGCCGACGATGACGGCGGTGATGACGGCGGCCGCGGCCGTGGTGAGCCGGTGGTTGACGAGCACCCCCATGACGGTGCGGTCGCGGGTGAAGAGCAGCAGCGGCACGAGCGTGCCGGGCAGGGCGAAGGAGAGCACGACCTGGCTCCAGACGAGCGCGGACGTCGGCTCCACCCCGAGGCCCAGGATGACGAGGGCGGGCACGACGGCGAGCAGCCGGCGCAGCAGGGGCGGGATGGGACGCCGGCCGAAGCCCTGCATGACGACGTCGCCGGTCTGCACCCCGACGAGCGTCGACGCGAGGCCCGAGGCGAGCAGCGCCACGGCGAGCATGGTGGCGGCGAGCTGGCCCGCGTGGGCGCCGAGGGCGGCGTACGCGCTCTCGATGCTCGCGCCCGCCTCGGCGGGCAGCGCGGCGGAGAAGACGACGAGGCTGACGTTGGCGCAGCCGGCCACGGTCATCGCGAGCACGACGCTGCGCACGGTGCGGCGGCCGCTCCGCAGGCGGTCGGCCTGGCTGGCGGGCGCCGAGCCGTCGTCGTGGCCCCGCGACGCGGCGGAGTGGAAGTGCAGGGCGTGCGGCATCACGGTCGCTCCGACGATGCCGACCGCGAGCAGCGCGGCCGACGCGTCGAGCGGCCCGGGCACGACCGAGGCGAGCAGCGCCGCGCTGTCGACCTCGGCGACGAGGACCTGCCAGAGCAGCGACGCGATGATGACGACGAGCAGCACGAGCACGACGGAGTCGAAGTGGCTGCGCCCACGCACCTTGAGCGCGAGCACGACGAGGCTGAAGAGGGTCACGCACACGGCCCCCGCCGTGAGCGGCATGCCGAAGAGCAGCCGGAGCGCGATGGCGCCGCCGACGATCTCGGCGAGGTCGGTCATGACGACGACGAGCTCGGCCTGGCCCCAGAGCAGCAGCCGGCCGACGCCGGGGAACCGCTCGGCGCTGTGCTCGGCCAGGCTCTTGCCGGTGACCATGCCGAGCTTGGCCGCGAGGTACTGGATGACCATGGCCGAGGCGCTCGCGAAGACGACGACCCAGACGAGGGCGTAGCCGTGCTGCGCACCCGAGCTGATGTTGACGCCGAAGTTGCCCGGGTCGACGTAGGCGATCGCCGCGAGCAGCGCCGGCACGAGCGTGCGGGGTGCCCGCAGCGTGCCGCCGAGGCGGTGCTGGGCCGGCCGACCGTCCGTGCGGCGCGGCCGCTGCGCCACCTGCTCGTCCATGGGGACAGCATCGAGCCTCCCGGTTGCGAGCGCCACCTCCGCGGGTGAGCCGCCCGCGGTCGGGGTCAGCGCGCCGAGGCGAGTCCCAGCAGGGCCGCGAGCCCCAGCGCGCTGCGCGGGTCGTAGGCCGTCGTCCACAGCCCGCCGTGCGCGGCGGCGTGCGCCTCGTCCTCCCACGGAGCCGTCCGGGCGGGGGCGCCGGTGCGCAGGTCGTGCACGAGCAGGGCCGCCATGAGCGTGTTGGCCGTGCCCGGCTCGAAGACCTCGATGCCGAAGCGGTGCGCGCCCGCGTACGCCGCGGCGAGCGCGCGGTTCTTGACGACCGACCGGGTGCGCGTCGGCGGCGCGACCTTGAACGAGACGAGACCGCCGCCGTGCCGGTATGCCGTCGCCCGCCACCGCTGCAGCCGCTTGGCCAGCAGGTAGTTGGGTCCCTGCTGGAGCACGACGCTGTCGTTGATGCCGGGGTCCTCCCCGGGCACGTAGTTGCGGCGCAGCAGCCGCCCACCGCTCACCGTGCGCAGCGGCACCCGCAGCACCTTCGAGGTGCGCCGGTGCGCGTAGCTGTCGACGGAGCGCGCGACGGCGCTCCCCGGCACGGCGAAGACGTCGGTGGGGGTGGCGAGGAAGGCGAGGGCCACGTCGTCGCGGCCCTTCGCGCCGACGACGTGGCGGGTCAGCGCGTCGACGGCGGTCGAGACGCGCACGTTCGTCTCGCCGTCGGCGTAGACGTAGTTGCCGAGCACGAGCCGGCCCTCGAGCGCGGCGACCCACCGCGCCACGGCCCCCACGTCGTGCACGAGGTCGCCGCCGGCCCGCTCGACGAGGGGACCGTCGCCCCGCCGGACCGGCACGGTGATCGACCCAGCGAGGTGGGCGGTGTCGGTGAAGAGCCTGTCCCACAGCTCTTTCCGTGGCAGGTCGACAGCCGCCACGTCGGCGCCCCACCGCAGCAGCGACCGCAGCGGGCCCATCTCCGCGGCGGCGCCGAGCACGACGACGGTCCGGTCGGAGAGGTCGAGCCAGTCGGGGTTGTCGACGACGAGCCCGACCGCGACCGCGCAGGACGGCTCCACGACGCCCGACTCGACCCACCGGTCGAGCTGCCGACGCAGCTCGTCGCCGGCGAGGCGGCGACCGGCATACGGGATCGTCAGCGTGCGGTCGGGGCGGCCGCGCCCGCGCACGGTCTCGGAGCCGAGGGTGGGCGCGCCGCCGGCCGGCGCGAAGGCGTCGTCGAGCGGGCGCTCCTCACCGCCGGGGCCCACCCACCGCATCCGCGAGGTGAGGGCGTCGAGCCCGTCGTGGGCGATGGTGCGGGCGGACGCGGGGGAGGTGAGCCCGGCCTCGACGAGACGGCGGAAGTGCGGCAGGTAGCCCTGGCGCCAGTTCGTCTCGCGCTGGGCCGAGGCGGCACCGACGGGGTCGACCGCGCGCAGGGCGTCGGCCACGACGGCCCGTCCGGTCGCGGTCGTGCTCCGGCGCCCGGAGGCCGGGTCGAGGGGGAAGACCACTCCGCTGGGGTCGCTCATGCGCCCATCCTGCCCGAGGGGTGGGGTGCGCCACTCGCCGCCGCCGACCCGTGGCAACCGGAGGACGATGGAGGCATGAGCACGCAGACGGCCGCCTACGCGGCAGACCTGGCCCGGGACCGCGCCGACGAGGTCGAGCGGATCGCCGGGTTGCGCCGGGAGTTCGACGAGGTCGTCGAGGCCTCGGAGGCCAACATCGCTGACGACGAGCACGACCCGGAAGGCTCGACCATCGCCTACGAGCGCACCCAGATCGACGCGCTCATCCGTCAGGCGGAGGCGCACCTGGCGGAGATCGACGCGGCTCTCGCACGCCTCGCGGACGGCGCCTACGGGCGCTGCGAGGTGTGCGGTGACGACATCCCCGCCGAGCGGCTCGAGGCCCGGCCGACCGCACGCACCTGCGTCGCGCACGCCGGGTCGGCGCTGCGCCGCTGAGCTCCTCGGCCGCCGCGCTGCGCCTGTCGGCCGCGGCAGCGACCGGGGCCGCGGCTCAGCGCAGGCCCGCCGCGATGCGGTCGAAGGCCTGGTCGATGTTGCGCTCGAGGCGGCCGGAGCCACCGTTCTGCTGGTGCTCGATGCAGGCGCGCACCGCGGCGATGGCCACCGCGACGGTGAGGCGCGGCTCGAGGGAGGCGCCGGCGCGCACGCCGGTACGTCGCTCGAGCGCGGCGGTCAGCGCGTTCTCGATGCGGATGTTGTTGCCCACGAGGGCGGGCGCGAGCGAGGGCTCGCCGAGCAGGATGCGGCGACGCTTGGCCCGCAGCTCGCGGTCGATCGAGGCCGGCGCGAGCATGCCGGCGAGGATCCGGCGGAGGGAGTCGAGCGGCGACTCGCCCTCCACGTCCTCCTCGAGCGCGGCGGCATACGACTCGAGCTCCTCGGCCGTCGTGCCGATGACGGCCGCCTCCTTGGACGGGAAGTAGTTGAAGAACGTGCGGGCGCTGACACCGGCGCGGGTGGCGATCTCCTCGGTGGTGACGGCCGCGAAGCCGCGCTCCTCCACGAGGTCGAGGGCCGCGAGGTTGAGCGCGCGGCGCGTCTCGCGCTTCTTGCGCTCCCGCAGGCCGCAGGACTCGTCGGTCAGCAGGTCCGTGCTCATGCACCCATGGTGACACGCTCACTGCATGGACTGCAATTTTGCAGTCACTGCACAATCGGCGTACCGTGGCCCGCATGCCACAGACGACCCAGGGGGTAGCCACGAACTCCGCCAGCGACCCCACCACGCAGACCCGCAGTGCGCGCCACGAGGCCAAGCACGCGGCCAAGGCCCCCGGCCTCGACCGCCCGACGCGCAACATCTTCATCGCGCTCATGCTCGGCATGCTCGTCGCCTCGATCAGCCAGACGATCGTCGGGCCCGCCATGCCGCGCATCGTCGCCGAGCTCGGCGGCATCGACCACTACTCGTGGCTCGCGACGGCCGCGATGCTCGTCAGCGCGATCACCGTGCCGATCGTCGGCAAGATGAGCGACCTCTACGGCCGCCGCGGCTTCTACCTCGGTGGGCTCGTCGTCTTCATGGCCGGCTCGATCCTCTCCGGCTTCGCGCAGAACTTCTGGTGGCTCATCGCCGCCCGCGCCATCCAGGGTGCCGGCATGGGCACCCTGATGCCGTTGTCGCAGACGATCATCGGCGACATCATCCCGCCGCGTCAGCGCGGCAAGTACCAGGGCCTCATGGGCGGCGTCTTCGGGCTCGCCTCGATCCTCGGCCCGCTCGTCGGCGGCTTCGTCACCGACAACTGGGGCTGGCGCTACCTCTTCTTCATCACGCTGCCCGTCGGCGTCTTCGCCTTCTTCGGCATCAGCCGCTTCCTCCACCTCGAGCACACGCCGCGCGAGACCGTCGTCGACAAGGCCGGCATCGCCGCGCTGTCGATGACGCTCATCCTGCTGCTCGTGCCGACCTCCCTCGGTGGCACGACGCTCGCGTGGGGCTCCCCCGCCATCATCGGCATGTACGTCGCCGGCCTCGTCCTGCTCGGCGTCTTCATCGCCATCGAGCGCCGGGCCGTCGAGCCGGTGCTGCCGCTCCGCCTCTTCAAGAGCCCGCTCTTCACGCTCTCGAACATCGCGGCCTTCATGGTCTCGGTCATGATGTTCGGCGCGATGATCTACCTGCCCGTCTACGCACAGGGCGTGCTCGGCGCGTCGGCGACGAACTCGGGCCTCATCCTCATGCCGATGTCGGTGGCCATGATCGGCCTGTCGATCATCTCCGGCCTCGTCATCACCAAGACCGGCCGCTACAAGCTGCAGACCATCGCGGGCATCCTCATCATGGGCGTCGGCTTCTGGCTGCTCACGCAGCTGCACTACGGCTCGAGCCAGCTCGACCTCACGCTGTCGATGATCGTCTTCGGCGTCGGCCTCGGCATGGCCCTGCAGGTCTTCACGCTCATCATCCAGAACTCGTCGCAGCGCAAGGACCTCGGCGTCGCCACGGCGTCGACGCAGTTCTTCCGCAACGTCGGCTCCACGGTCGGCACCGCGGTGTTCGGCACGATCATGACGAGCGGCCTGGCCGGCAACATCGCCTCGCACCTGCCGGCCTCGGTCGTGCAGCAGATGCAGGCCTCGGGCCAGCAGGTCAGCGCCGGCTCGGTGCTCGACCCGTCGGCGCTCGCGAAGCTGCCCCCGCAGGTCGCGACCGGCGTGCAGCAGGGTCTCGCCGACTCGCTCCACACCGTGTTCGTCTGGGGCCTCGTGCCCTTCGCGTTCGCCCTGCTCGCCGCGCTCTTCATCAAGGAGGTGCCGCTGCGCGACACCGTGCACACGCCCGACGAGGCCGGCATCGAGCTGCTCGACACGATGTCGCAGTCGGCCGTCGACGACGAGCTCAAGGTGCCGCTCGGCCGCGAGACCGGCAACACCCGCACCCACGAGCGCCTGCTCGGCCTTCGCCTCGGCCTGCTCGCCGACTCCGCGCTCCGTGGTGACCGCCCGCTGCTGACCCGGGCCGTGACCCGGCTCGGCGAGGGCGACCTCGACGCCGGCGCGGCGCTGCTGCACCGCACCTCGCGGATGCTGACGACCGAGGACGCCGCGCTCGCCGCGGAGACCGAGCGGTTCGCCGTCGAGGTGGCGGCACGCGCCAAGGTGGCCGGCGGCATCCTCGACGAGGAGCTGAAGCGCGAGCTGACGACGGCCGTCGCCGAGCGCGACGCCGACACCGTCATGGCGACCCGCGAGCCCACGGTGGCCGAGCGGCACGAAGCCGTCGACATCCGCCTGCTCGCGGCCGTCGGTGACGACCTGACGGCCGCCTACCTCGTCGACCGGCAGAACGCCCGGGTCGCGGAGCGGGCCGAGGCCGCCATCCGCTGACCCGTCGAGAGGCCACTTCTCGTGGGTCTCGCCAGGTCGAAGGGCCAGAACTCGTGACGAGTTCTGGCCCTTCGACGTTGGCGCACCCGCAAGGGATGGCCTTTCGACGGTGGGGAGCGGCGCGGCATACGGTGTCGGCATGACCAAGGTTGCCCTCGTCACCGGCGCGTCGTCCGGCATCGGTGAGTCCATCGCCGTCCACCTCGTCGAGTCGGGGTGGACCGTGCATGCCGTCGCCCGCCGGGTCGACCGCATGGCCGGCCTGGCCGCACGCGGAGTCACGACGTTCGCGATGGACGTCACCGACGACGCCTCGATGGTCGCCGGCATCGACCGGATCATCGAGGAGCAGGGCCAGATCGACGCCCTCGTCAACAACGCCGGCTACGGCTCCTACGGACCGGTCGAGCACGTGCCGATCGACGAGGCGCGCCGCCAGTTCGAGGTCAACGTCTTCGGCCTGGCACGGCTCACCCAGCTCGTCACGCCCCACCTGCGCACCCGTCGGCGCGGACGGATCGTCAACATCTCCAGTATCGGCGGCAAGATCTACGAACCGCTGGGCGCGTGGTACCACGCCACGAAGTTCGCGGTCGAGGGCTTCAGCGACAGCCTGCGCATCGAGCTCGCGCCCTTCGGGATCGACGTCGTCATCGTCGAGCCCGGGCCGATCCTGTCGGAGTGGAACACCATCGCACGCGAGAGCCTCGTCGAACGGTCGGTGGGCACCGTCTACGAGGACGCGGCCCGGCGGATGGCCGTGCTCCTCGAGCGCGTCGACACCTCGCGGATGACCTCGGGACCCGAGGCGGTGGCCGAGAAGGTGCTCAAGGCCCTCGAGGCGACGAACCCGGCCGCGCGCTACCCCGCCGGACGTGGCGCCCGCGCCGCCGTGGTGGCCCGTCGCCTGCTGCCCGACCGGGCGATGGACCTCGTCGTGCGTCAGGCGTTCACGAGCTGACCGCGCCGGCGCGCCGTCGCGACCAGGTCGCCGGCGGGGCCGGTCAGCCGACGCGGCTCACGCCACACCGCCCGCAGGCGGCGGGCCAGCACAAGGCCTTCGACCTCGACGACGCGCAGCGTTCCCGCCTCGACCTGCTCGCGCACGGCGAGGATGCTGACGACCGCGGGGCCCACGCCGGCGAGCACCGCCGCCCGCACGGCGGCGCCGCTCGACAGCTCGAGCAGGGGTTCGGGCCGCGGGAGGTCGCGCAGGGCCTCGTCGAGGGTGGTGCGGGTGCCGGAGCCGGGCTCCCGCACGACCAGGGGCGTGGCGGCCAGCTCCCCGGCCCGAAGTGGCCGACGTCGACGGGCCCACGGGTGCTCGGGCGTGACGACGACGACCAGACGGTCGTGAGCCACCGTCGCGCTGTGCAGCCCGCGCGGGACGCTCGGGGACTCGACGAAGCCGACGTGGCACCGGCCGGCGAGGACGTGCTCGACGACCTCGCGCGAGTTGTGCACCTGGAGCTGGATGCGCAGCCCGTCGTGCCGACGGCGCAGCTCCCCCAGCCAGCCCGGGACGAGGTGCTCGGCGATGGTCATGCTCGCACCGACCGACAGCTCCGAACGGTGTTCCTCGCGCAACGCCTCCGCCGCATCGAGCAGGTGGCCGGCGCCGGCGAGGACCTCGCGCGCCCAGTGCACGACCACGGTGCCCTGCGGGGTGAGCAGCGAGCCGCGCGGACCCCGCCGCAGCAGCGGCACGCCGAGCTCAGCCTCGAGCCGACGCACCGCCCGGCTCGCGTTGGGCTGGGCCATGCCCTCGCGGCGAGCAGCCGCACCGAGGCTGCCGAGGTCGTCGACGCCGACGAGCACGGCCAGGACGGCGAGGTCGGGCCACGGGCGAGACATGCGCTGAGCATATGACGTGCCGCCCTGGCATATCCGATCGATATGGATGAATGCGCAGGCGACGGCTACCGCGGACCCGTGCTGCACGCGAGGCTGGGAGCATGGCCACTCCCAGCACGACGTCTTGGACCCCCGAGACGAAGCCCACTGCGGCGACACCGTCGACGGCGCCAGCGGCGGCGTCGACGCCGGCTGCAGTCCCGGCGGTGCGTCGCGTGCGGGACGGGGCGCGCCGGATCGCGCCCGGCCTGCTCGTCGCCGCCGCGGTGTCGGCGCTCGCCCTCGGCCTCGCGCGGCTGCTCCCCTCGGCCAGCCCGCTGCTGCTCGCCATCGTCCTCGGCGCCGGGCTCGCGAACCTCGGCGCGGTCAGCGACCGTGTCGTCCCCCACCTCGAGGCCGGTCTCGCGCTCGCGGCGCGTCGGCTGCTGCGGATCGGCATCGCGCTGCTCGGGCTCCAGCTCGCCCTGACGGACGTGCTCGGCCTCGGTTGGGGAGTCATCGCCGTCGTCGTCACGGTGGTCGTGCTCGGCATCGCCGGCACCGTGGTGGCGGGCCGGCTCCTCGGGCTCAGCCGCACCCAGACGCTGCTCGTCGCCGGTGGGTTCTCGATCTGCGGAGCCGCGGCGGCGGCCGCGGTCGACGGGGTCGTCGATGCCGACGACGAGGAGCTCCTGACGGCGGTGGCGCTCGTCGTGCTCTTCGGCACGGCGATGATCCCGCTGCTGCCGCTGCTCGCCGGCGCGATCGGCCTCGACGCCATGCAGGCCGGGATGTGGGCCGGCGCCTCGGTCCACGAGGTCGCGCAGGTCGTCGCGGCATCCGGCGTCATCGGCGGCGGGGCCCTGACCGTCGCCGTCGTCGTCAAGCTCGGCCGCGTGCTGCTCCTGGCCCCGGTGCTCGCCGCGATCAGCGTGCACGAGCGTCGCGTCGCCCGTCGCCAGGTCGCCCCGCAGGGCGGGCCACAGGGCGGGCCACAGGGCGGGCCACGCGGCGACCGACGTCAGCCGCCGCTCGTGCCGCTCTTCGTGGCCGGGTTCGTCGCGCTCGTGCTCGTGCGCACCACGGGGTTCGTGCCGCAGGGCGTGCTGGACGCGGCGCGGCTGACCGAGACCGCCCTCCTGACGATGGCGATGTTCGCCCTCGGCACCGGCGTCCGCGTGGCCGCGCTGCGCCGCGTGGGTGCCCGCCCCTTCGTCCTCGCCGGACTCGCCACCGTCTGGGTCTCCGCGGTCGCCCTCGCCGGGATCCTCGTCGCCACCTGACCCCTCCTTACACCGTCGAGAGGCCAGTTCGTGCGGGTCCGGACACGTCGAGAGGCCAGTTCCCGTGACGGGAACTGGCCTCTCGAGCACGCCACACCCGCAAGGAGTGGCCTCTCGACGTTTGCTGGGGGGGGTCAGCCCCAGACGAGGGCCTGCGCGGGGTCGGCGAGGATCGCGGCCAGCTCGCTGAGGAAGCGGCTGCCCAGCTCGCCGTCGATGAGCCGGTGGTCGAAGCTGACCGCGAGCTGCGTGACGTGGCGGATCGCGATCTCGTCGTTGCCGTCGGCGTCCGTGACGACCCACGGCTGCTTGCGGATCGCGCCGAAGCACACGATCGCCGACTCGCCCGGGTTGATGATGGGCGTCCCGCTGTCGACGCCGAAGACGCCGACGTTGGTGATCGTCATCGTGCCGCCCGACATCTCGGCCGGCTGGGTGCGACCCTCGCGGGCCGTGGCCGTCAGGGCGCCGATCGCCTGCGCGAGCTCGAGCATCGACAGGGCGTGGGCGTCCTTGATGTTCGGGACGATCAGCCCACGCGGGGTGGCCGCGGCGATGCCGAGGTTGACGTAGTTCTTCTGCACGATCTCCTGGGCGGCCTCGTCCCACGTCGCGTTCATGCCGGGGTTGCGCCTGACCGCCAGGACGAGCGCCTTGGCGAGCACGAGCAGCGGCGTGACCTTGACGTCCTTGAACTCGCGGGTGCCCTTGAGGCGGTCGACGAGCTCCATCGTCTTCGTGACGTCGACGGTGATCCACTCGGTGACGTGCGGCGCCGTGAACGCCGAGCCGACCATGGCCTGCGCCGTCATCTTGCGCACGCCCTTGATCGGGGTCCGCACCTCGCGCTCCCCCGCACCGAACGGCACACGGTATGCCGGCACGTCGGCAGGCGACGAGTCGACCTGCGCTGCAACGCCGTTCACGGACGCGCCACTCGCGTGGTTCGTCACGTCGTCACGGGTGATGATGCCGTCCGCGCCCGTCGGGGTGACGGTCGCGAGGTCGATACCGAGGTCCTTGGCGAGCTTGCGCACGGGCGGCTTGGCCCGGGGGCGGCCGCCCGCGGGCACGGCAGACGGCGCTGCGGACGGCACGGCCGGCGCCGGGGACTCCGCGCGGGGAGCCGGAGCGACGGGCTCGGCCACCGGCGCGGCCGCCGCGACCTGCTCGGTCTCGGTCGGGGCCGACGACGCGGCCGGCACGGCTGCCTGCCCCTTGCGGGGACGGCGCGCCGTGGCGCCGGCCTTCGCGCCGTAGCCGACGAGGATCGCCTCGGAGCCCTCGGCCTTCTCGCCGGGGATCGACGGAGCGACCGGCGCCTCCTCGCCGCCGAGGCCGTCGTCGATCGAGATGATCGGCGTGCCGACGTCGATGGTCTGGCCGACCTCGACGAGCAGCTCCTTGACGGTGCCGGCCCACGGGATCGGCAGCTCGACGAGCGACTTGGCGGTCTCGATCTCGAGCACCATGTCGTTGACCTTGACGGCGTCGCCGGGTGACACCTTCCACTCCACGATCTCGGCCTCGACGAGGCCCTCACCGGGGTCGGGCAGGTTGAACGTCTTGATGGCCATGTGTGGCAGCCCTTCTCAGTACGCGAGCGCGCGGTCGACGCCGTCGAGGATGCGGTCGAGGTCGGGGAGGAACTCCTCCTCCATCCGGCTCGGCGGGTAGGGGATGTTGGCCCCGTTGACGCGGATGACCGGCGCCTCGAGCTCGTAGAAGCACTGCTCCGTCACCTGCGCCGAGATCTCCGACGCCATGCCGAGGAAGCTGCTCGCCTCGTGGACGACGACGAGCCGGCCGGTCTTGCGCACCGACGCGACGATGGCGTCGATGGGCAGCGGGGAGAGCGAGCGCACGTCGATGACCTCGATGCTCGTGCCCTCCGCCTCTGCCGCGGCGGCCGACTCGATCATCGTCTTGACGACGGGTCCGTAGCCGACGAGCGTCACGTCGGTGCCCTGGCGGATCACGTTGGCCTCGAAGAGCCCCCGCGGAGCCGAGGTCGCCGACGTGTCGTACTCGGCACGGTCGTGGTAGCGCCGCTTCGGCTCGAAGAAGATGACCGGGTCGTCGCACGCGACGGCCTGCTGGATCATCCAGTGGGCGTCCTCCGGGTTGCTGCACGCGACGACGCGCAGGCCCGCGGTGTGGGCGAAGTAGGCCTCGGGGCTCTCGGAGTGGTGCTCCGGGCTGCCGATGCCGCCACCGAACGGGATGCGGATGACCATCGGGATCTTCACCGCGCCGAGGGCGCGGGCGTGCATCTTGGCGACCTGGCTGACGATCTGGTCGAAGGCCGGGTAGACGAAGCCGTCGAACTGGATCTCGCAGACGGGGCGGTAGCCGCGCAGCGCCATGCCGACCGCGGTGCCGACGATGCCGGACTCCGCGAGCGGGCTGTCGATGACGCGGTCCTCGCCGAAGTCCTTCTGCAGGCCCTCGGTGATGCGGAAGACGCCACCGAGCTTGCCGATGTCCTCACCGATGAGCACGACCTTGGGGTCGGCCTCCATGGCCTTGCGCAGGCCGTTGGTGATGCTCTTGCCGAGCGTGACCTTCTCGAGCTGGCCGGCCATCAGTTCGCCTCCTCGAAGCTCGCCTTGTAGGCGAGGTAGGCGGCGCGCTCCGCCTCCATGACCGGGTGGTCCTCGGCGTAGACGTGGTCCCACATCGTCGCGCCGGGCATCGTCTCCATCGTCACGCAGCCCTCGCGCAGCTCGGCGGCGAACCGGTCGGCCTCCTCGTCGACGTTCGCGAAGAACGTCTCGTCGGCCATCCCCTCGTGCGCGAGGAGGGTCTTGAGGCGCAGGATCGGGTCGCGGAACTTCCACTCCTCGACCTCGGCCGAGACGCGGTACTTCGTCGGGTCGTCGGCCGTCGTGTGCGCACCCATGCGGTACGTGTAGGCCTCGATGAGGAGCGGGCCGTTGCCGTTGCGCGCCTCGTCGAGACAGTGCTGCGTGACGGCATACGTCGCGAGGATGTCGTTGCCGTCGACGCGCACGCCGGGGAAGCCGAAGCCGCGCGCCCGCTGGAAGAGCGGGATGCGGGTCTGCTTCTCGACGGGCTCGGAGATGGCCCACTGGTTGTTCTGGCAGAAGAAGACGACCGGTGCGTCGAAGCTCGCCGCGTAGACGAACGCCTCGTTGACGTCACCCTGCGAGGAGGCGCCGTCACCGAAGTAGCAGATGACCGCGGTGTCGCGGTCGGGGTCGCCGGTGCCGACGTTGCCGTCCATCCGCACGCCCATCGCGTAGCCCGTGGCGTGCAGCGCCTGGGCCCCGATGACGATCGTGTAGAGGTGGAAGTTGTTCTCCTGCGGGTCCCAGCCGCCCTGGCTCACGCCGCGGAAGAGCTGCAGCGAGCTCTGGGGGTCCATGCCGCGCACGAAGCCGACGCCGTGCTCGCGGTAGGTCGGGAAGACGAAGTCGTGCGGCTTGAGCGCCCGACCCGAGCCGACCTGGGCCGCCTCCTGGCCGAGCAGGCTCGGCCACAGGCCGAGCTCGCCCTGGCGCTGCAGGGCGTAGCCCTCGGCGTCCAGGCGCCGGATGAGGACGAGGTCGCGGTAGAAGCTGCGCAGGTCCTCGGGGGTCAGGTCCGCGACGTACTTGTCGTAGTCGGGGTGGGACACGCGCTGACCTTCGGGGGTCAGCAGCTGGATCATGTCCGGGCCACCGTCGCCGACCGCGGGGGTCGGCTCCTGCAGCTCGGCGACAACCTTGTCGCTCACTGGGGCTCCTTCGCCGGTGAGACCGGCCTACTCGTTCGGCCCGCGAACGGGGGTCACCCGCTCGTCGGCTTCTGGGGCGCAGGTCTGCCGTTCGTGACGACGGACACGTGCCTGGTCCTCGGACCGGAACTTACCGGAGAGGCCTGCCAATCTCACAATGCGGGACACGAGCGCTTCCGCACGCCGTCCCGCTCCGCCGCCGTATGCCGTCCGCCCCCCACCGCGTCCGGCCACCCCACGCGCCCGCCCGGGTCAGCGGCGCCCGCCCGGGTCAGCGGCGGCTGCCCCACGTCCACGGCGGCGTGGTGA
Organism: Terrabacter aeriphilus; assembly: GCF_039542985.1. NCBI lineage: Bacteria > Bacillati > Actinomycetota > Actinomycetes > Micrococcales > Intrasporangiaceae > Terrabacter > Terrabacter aeriphilus. Next base: position 50,995 of record NZ_BAABIW010000017.1, on the reverse strand, counting down.
GCAGGCCCTGGCCCCGCACGAAGGTCTCGCCGAGGTCCTTGACGAGGGTGACGCCGCGCGGCGCCGAGCCGAGTCCGGCGGGGCGGTCGTCGTCGTCGGGGTCATCGGGCACCACCCCCAGCGCGCGGATCAGCTGCTCGGAGTGCGAGACGACCATGACCTGGCTCTGCTCGCCCGCCGCCCTGATGAGCCGGGCGAGCGGCGCCAGCAGGTCGGGATGGAGCGAGGTCTCGGGCTCGTTGAGCACCACGAGCGGCGGCGGGTCGGGCGTCAGCAGGGCCGCGACGAGCAGCAGGTAGCGCAGCGTGCCGTCGGACAGCTCGGCCCCGGAGAGGGGGCGCAGCATTCCGGGCTGGTGGAGGGCGACGTCGAAGCGGCCGGAGTCGACCGTGACGTCGAGGATCGCCCCGTCGAAGGCGTCGGCGACGGCCCGGTCGAGCTCGCGGCCGCCCTGCTCGCGGATCGTCTGCAGCGCGGCGGCGAGGTCGCGGCCGTCGTCGGCGAGCACGGGGGTGCGGGTGCCGACCTGCGGAGTCCGCGCGGGCGCGTCGGCGTCGGCGCGGAACCCGTCGTAGAACCGCCAGGCCCGCATCGTGCGACGCACCCGGAGCAGCTCCGGGGCCCGCTCGGGGTCGGCGAGCTCGGTGAGCATGCTCTCCCAGGGCCGCAGCGACCGAGTCAGCTCCGTCCAGCCCGCACGCGTCCCTCGGCCGGCCTGCACGCCGCGGGCCCCGCGGCTGCGGGTGCCCTCCCGGCCGGCGGCATCCGGGCCGCCGGTGTCGCGGTAGGCCGCCCGCGACCCGGTGCGCGACCCCGGCGCCTCCGCGGGGTCGGACTCCCACTCGTCCGCGTCGCCGCCGTCCTCGCCCCACGGCGCGTCCCACCCGTCGTCACCGGCCTGCGTGCCGCGCGTCTCGACGACGCCCCAGCGGCGACGCACGAGGACGGAGCCGGGCCGCATGACCGGGCCAGCCCAGACGACCTCACGCTTGATCTCCGGGTCGCGCAGGAACGCGGACGCGGCGCCGGCCTCGGCACCCGACGACTGCTGCGGCAGGCCGAGGTCGACGAGGTAGCCGAAGTCGTCGGACGCGAAGCCGAGCCGGAGGCTGATCGGACCGCTGCGCCGGGTGCCCTGGACCGCGTGGCCCCGCTCGCGCGCGCCACCGAGCGTGGCAGGCCCCGCCCAGAGCGCCGACTGCAGGCCTCCCTCCCGCGCGAGCGTGCCCACCACGTCGCCGCGACCGCACCCCGCGAGCAGCCGCAGCGCGCGGTAGAGGCTCGACTTGCCGCTGCCGTTCGCGCCCGTGACGACGTCGAGGCCGTGCAGCGGCACGACCACGTCGCGCAGCGATCGGTAGCCGGACACGGCGACGGCGGTGAGCATGCGACGACCGTAGGTGCCCGCGCCGACACTGTCGCCGGCTCAGACGGCGGTCGGCCCCGGAGGCGTGGGCGCGACGTCGGGCCCACGCCGTCGACGCAGGAGCAGGCCGAGCATGACGACGAGCGCCAGGCCCCAGAGTCCCACCACGGCCGGGGGCAGGGCGGCGGCGACGGTACCGCTGAAGACCGGCTGCCCGGCCACGGCCCACCACCCGAAGTCGGTGTCGGTCGTCGCGAGCGTCACGACCAGGGCCCCCAACGCGACCGCGGCGAGGACGACCGCCACCGGGACCGACCGGGCCACGCGACGGCGCCGACCCGCTCCCAGCCAGAGCACCCCGGCGGCAGCCGCAGCGAGTGCGCAGGCCGACAGGGTGACGAGCACGGCGGTCGAGCCCCTGCCGGAGGAGACCTCGGCGAGCTCGCCCGTCACGCGCACGCGGCCCCACAGCCAGATGTCGATGGCCGGGACGAGCCCCCCTCCGGGCAGCTGGACCTCCATCCGCTGTGTCGGCCACACGAGCGCCCCGACGAGCAGCACGGATCCCAGGGCGAGCAGGACGGTGACGAGGCGCCGCACCTCAGTCGTCCCGGCCGGGGCCGGCGGCGGACCAGGCGGGCAGCTGCTGGAGCGTCCAGCGGTTGCCGTCGGGGTCGCTGAAGCGGACGAAGCGGCCCCACGCCTGGTCGTCGACCTCGGAGGCGTCGACCCCGCGCTCGACGAGCTCGGCCCGGGCGGCGTCGGCGTCGGCGACGACGACCTGGAGGTTGTCGAGGCCGCCGGGCACCATCTGCGTCAGCCCCGTGCCGATGGCGATCGAGCACGCCGAACCCGGCGGGGTCAGCTGCACGAATCGCACCTCGTCGCTGACGACGTGGTCGTGGTCGGCGACGAAGCCGACCTGGTCGACGTAGAAGTCCTTCGCGCGGTCGACGTCCGTCACGGGCACCATCACCAGCTCGAGTCGCATCTCCATGGGCAGACCCTAGGACCGTGGCGTCGCCGGAGGGTCCGGATCGGCTGACGAATCCGAGAAGCCGACCACCGGGTGCGCTCCACGCTCATCGCCGTCGCCGGCATACGGGACCTCGCGCAGCGTGGCCCGCGGTCGCGCAGGTGCAGGCACCTCGTCGGTGCCTGCGGCCGGCGACCGGACGACACCGGCGCGGGCCGGGACCAGCCGCGTGGCCAGGCGCCGCGCCCCGGCGACGGCGGCGGACGTGGCCCGGGGCAGCAGCAGCGGTCCGAGGAGCACGCCGAGCGCGACGAGCAGCAGCGCCACCGCCACCACCTCGAGCCAGCCCGCGGTCGTCGTCACCGAGACGAGCCCGGGCCGCAGCCCGATCGTCCGGTCGTCGAAGGAGACCCGCTGGACCACCGAGGAGCCGACGGTCCCCAGGGCGACCCCGAGCCCGACCCCCGCGCAGACCTCGCCACGCCGCCCCGGCACGACGAGCCACGTGACGAGGCCGACGGCCGCCACCACGAGCACACCCACGAGGAGGACGAGGCGGGCCACCGGCTGGGGACCCGGGTCGTCGGCGAGCACGAGGCCGTGGGTGACGTAGTGGACGACGTCGCGGCCCCACGACCAGAGCCACTGCTCCGAGCCCCGGGTGAAGTCACCGACCTCCGGGACTCGCAGCGCGAGGATCTTCGTCGGCCACACCGTCGTCGAGGCCGCCAGGGCGACCCCGACGAGGCCGGTCGCTGCACCGCAGACGCGCAGGGCACGCGCCGCCCCGTCGGGCAGCGCGTGCGAGCGGCGGTCTGCCTCGGTCATCGTGGCGGTCGGAACCGGCCGGAGTCGGGCCCGTGATCCTGGCGGGCACCGCCGTCCCGCCCCGCGTCCTGCCCGGCTTCCGAGCCGGCGTCGGAGAAGCCGACGCCCGAGGGCGACCCGCTCCACCTCGCACCGGACGACGGCCCGCCCCGGCCGGAGCCGGGTGCGACGTCGCGGATCGTCGCGATGCCGACGCGGGGCGTCTCTCGCGCAGGCAGGTCGCCCGGACGGGGCTCCACGGGAGCCACCCCTCGACGCGAGAGCTGCTGCGCGAGCGTCACTCCCGACCGCACGACCGCGGCCAGCGGCCGCAGGACGACGAGGAGGGTCGCGACCACGAGGAGCACGGCCGACACCACCTCGAGGACTCCTGCGGGTCGGGTCTCGAGGACGAACTGGCCCTCGCTGAAGAAGCCGAAGATCGTGTCACCCAGCCGACGGGCGATGCTCCCGACGAGCTGGGATGCCGCCCAGGCGAGGCCGACCGCACCGAGGACCCTCCCCTCCGCGCCGCGTCGGAAGGCGTAGGCCGCGGCACCGGCGAGTCCCGCGGCGAGGGCGAGGGCGAGGGCGACGAGGCCGCCCGCGTCGCCGATGGTGACGGTGTCCTCGAGCCCGGGAGTCGCGTCGACGACGCGTCCCCAGCTCCAGTACAACTGCTCGGTGTCGGGCACGGTGAACGAGCCGGCATCCGCCGCCGGGTTGTTGGTGATGGCCTGGGTCGGCAGCACGACGGTGGGAAGCGCGGCGAGCACCCCGACCAGGCCGACGAGGGCAGCGGCGAGCCGCCCCGGCACCACGTTCTCCCGCACGTCCTTCACGAACGTTCCCCTGTCCTGCCGGGCGGGCCCGGCGTCGGCGTCCCGTCCGTCGAGTGTGCCGCGCCGGCTCGGGTCTCGTCGAACGACACGGGCGACGCCGTCAGGTGCTCACCCACGGGTCGCAGCCCGGCGACGCCGGACCGGGTCCCGGCGGGAGCGGGATCGGTGGCGGGCGTCGCGCTCGGCACGGGAGTCGCGCCCGGCCCGGGGCGCGTGCGCCCGGGGTCGAGCACCGTGGCCGCCACGAGGAGGACGAGGGCCACGACGAGGACGACCGCGGCCGCGCTCTCGAGCGACCCTGCGGAGGTCATGTCGGTCTGGACCGTGAGACCGGCCGCGCCACGGTCCACCTCGTTCAGGGAGCGCCCGAGCCGCGCCGACACGGTCGTCAGCACGCGGCCGGCGAGCAGCCCGACGGCGACGAGCGCGACGGCCTGGCCCCACGGCGAGAAGCGCAGCGCCCAGGCGGCGACCCCGACCACCGCTGCGGCGAGGACCACGAGGAGCACGGCGAGGCCGACCGGGTTCCACTGGTCGCTCAGCTCGACGCCCTCGAGCCCGGTCAGTCGCACCCGGCCCCAGCTCCACTCCCACTGGCGCGACAGCAGGGAGCCGTGCTCGCGGTCGGCCACCGACATCTCCCACGTGGGCGACGCGACCGACGGCACGACGAGGAGGATGCCGAGCAGCGCGGCACCCGTGGCCGGCCAGCGGCCACCGAGCGCGTGACGCACCGTGCCCATCCGCGACCTCCTCGACCGCTCCGACCTCTCCGACCTCTTCGACCTGCTCGATCTCCTCGACGTGCCGGGCCGTGGGCGTCAGCGGGCGCCGAAACGCTGCGCCACCTCGACGAGCCGCGAGTTCGCCTCGACCTCGCCGATCGTGACGCGCACCCCGTCGTCGCCGTACTGGCGCACCATGAGGCCGGCCTCCTGGCACGCCTGCGAGAAGGCGGTGGAGTCGGCGCCGAGCGGGAACCACACGAAGTTCGCGTCCGACCGGGGCAGCGTCCACCCCTGGTCGGTGAGGGCCTGCACGACCCGATCGCGCTCGGCCACGAGCGACTCGACCCGCTCGGTCAGCTCGTCGATCGCGTCGAGCGAGGCGATGGCGGCCACCTGGGCGAGCGAGTTGACGCCGAAGGGCGTCGCCGTCTTGCGCAGGGCGGCGGCGACGGGCGAGTGCGCGACGGCATACCCCACGCGCAGGCCCGCGAGCCCGTATGCCTTGGAGAAGGTGCGCAGAACGACGACGTTGGGGCGCTCGCGCCACACCTCGAGACCGCGCACGGCCTCGGGGTCGCGGACGAACTCGACGTACGCCTCGTCGACGACCACGACGACGTCGCTGGGCACCCGGTCGAGGAAGGCCTCGAGCTCGGCCTGGTGCACGCACGGCCCGGTCGGGTTGTTCGGCGTGCACACGAGCACGACGCGCGTGCGGTCGGTGATCGCGGCCAGCATGGCGTCGAGCCGGTGGCGCGACTGCTCGTCGAGGCCGACCATGACCGGCTTGGCCCCGGCGAGCTGCGTGACGATGGGGTAGGCCTCGAAGGAGCGCCACGCGAAGACGACCTCGTCGCCGGCGTCGCACGCCGCGTTGACGATCTGCCCGAGGACGGCCACCGAACCGGTGCCCGTCGCGATGCACTCGGCGGGCACGTCGAGCGCCTCGGCCAGGCGCTCCGTCAGCGCCGCCACCGCCATGTCGGGGTAGCGGTTGACCGTGGTCGCGCCGTCGGCGACCGCCGCCAGCACCGAGGGCAGCGGCCCGTACGGGTTCTCGTTCGAGCTGAGCTTGTATGCCGTCACGCCCGCCGGCGCCACCGCCGCCTTGCCGGGCTTGTAGTCGGGCATCTGCGCGAGCACCGCGCGCAGGCGCACGGTGGACTCCGGTGCGGCATACGCCTCCCGCGGGGGCGCGCTCTCGGTGACGCGCTCGCTCGGGCTCTCGGCGGTGTCGACGGTCTCGCGCATACTCGAACTGTAGAGGCAGTGTCCACGGGGACGACCGCCCCATGGACGCTTCCCTGACGGCGCGGCCCCGGTGTGGTTAGGCTCACACCGTCGTGTCAGCGCCGCCTCGACATCCTGCTCGTCCACTCTCCCGAAAGTCAGACCATGCGCATCGGCATCCTCACCGGGGGCGGAGACTGTCCCGGCCTCAACGCCGTCATCCGCGGCGCCACCCGCGCCGCCGAGGTGACGTACGACAGCACCGTCATCGGCTTCCGCAACGCGTGGCGCGGCGTCATGGACAACGACTACGAGATCCTCGACGTCGACCGCTGCCGCGGCATCCTGCCCCTCGGCGGCACGATCCTCGGGACGAGCCGCGACCAGCCCTTCGCGCACGAGGACGGTCTGAAGCGGGTGCGCAAGGCCTACGACCGGCACGGCCTCGACGCCATCATCGGCATCGGCGGCGAGGGCTCGATGGGAGTCGTCAACCGCCTGCACGAGAACGGCTTCCCCGTCATCGGCGTGCCGAAGACCATCGACAACGACATCTCCCTCACCGAGATGACGTTCGGCTTCCAGACCGCCGTGCAGATCTGCACCGACGCGATCGACCGCCTGCACACGACCGCCGAGTCGCACCACCGCGTGCTCGTCGTCGAGGTGATGGGCCGGCACGTCGGGCACATCGCCATCTGGTCGGGCCTCGCCGGCGGTGCGGCGATCACGCTCGTGCCCGAGGAGCCGTTCGACGTCGACGAGGTGTGCGAGCGGATCGTCCACCGGCACAAGAAGGGTCGCTTCGCGACCATCGTCGTCGTCGCCGAGGGCGCGCTGCCCAAGGCCGGCACCATCGAGATCCCCGCTCCCGAGGTGGACAAGTACGGCCACCAGATCCTCGGCGGCATCGGCTCGATCCTCGCCCGCGAGATCCAGGGCCGCACCGGCATCGAGAGCCGCATGACGGCGCTCGGCCACATCCAGCGGGGCGGGTCACCCGTCGCGTTCGACCGCGTACTCGGCACCCGCTTCGGCGTCTCCGCCGTCGAGGCCGCCCTCGACGGGGCGTGGGGCCAGATGGTCGCGCTGCAGCGCGGGCGCATCGAGCGCGTGCCGGTGGCCGAGGCGGTCGGCTCGCTCAAGATGGTCGAGCCCGACCTGCTGCGCCTCAACGCGATGTTCCAGCCGCGGATCCCCGGCGACGAGCATCCCGGCCTTCCCGACGGGGTGCCCGAGGCCGTGGAACACTGAGCGCATGCTCCTCAACTTCGCGCTGCAGACGGTCATCAACGCCGTCGCCCTGTGGGTGGCAGCCTGGGCGATCCCCGGCATCACGTTCGGGGAGGGCCGCACGGGCAACATCTTCTGGACCGTCGTCCTCGTCGCGCTGATCTTCGGGATCGTCAACGCGTTCATCCGGCCGATCGCCAAGCTCCTGTCGATGCCGTTCATCATCCTGACGCTCGGCCTCTTCGTCTTCGTCGTCAACGCGCTGATGCTCGAGCTGACCTCCTGGCTCGCCGGCAAGCTCGACCTCGCCTTCCACGTCGACCGCTTCTTCTGGGACGCCATCTTCGGGGCGCTCATCGTCACGTTCGTCTCGATGATCCTCAGCTTCGTCAGGTCCGACTGACCTCCCTGCTCCGGCGCGCCGGGACGATCGCGCGCCGGCCGGGGTGTCGGTGGTGAGGCTGTCGGCGGGTGCGCCTACCGTCGAGTCATGCGGTTGCTCCACACCTCCGACTGGCACCTCGGGCGCACGCTCCACGGCGTGAACCTGCACGAGGCGCAGACGGCCGTGCTCGAGCGCATCTGCGAGCTCGTCGAGGACCCGCCCGACGGCGTGCCTGTCGACGCCGTCCTCGTCGCGGGCGACGTCTACGACCGCGGTGTGCCGCCCGTCGAGTCGGTCCAGCTCTTCGAGTGGACGCTCTCGCGGCTCGCGGCGGTGACGACCGTCGTCGTGACGTCGGGCAACCACGACTCGGCCATCCGGCTGGGCTACGGCTCGGCCCTCTTCCGCGACCGCATCCGCATGGTCACCGACCTCGGCCGGCTCGACCTGCCGCTCCTGCTCGAGGGCAGCGACGGCGTGCGGGCCGCGGTCTACGGCATCCCCTACCTCGACCCGGACCACGCGCGCGTGGCGCTGTCCGGTGGCGGCGAGCCGCTGCCGCGGTCGCACCAGGCCGTCGTCGGGGCGGCGTGCGACCGCATCCGCGCCGACCTCTCCGGGCGGCCGGGCGTGCGCTCGGTCGTGCTCGCGCACGCCTTCGTCGCCGGAGCCGAGCCCAGCGACTCGGAGCGCTCCATCATGGTCGGCGGGGTCGACCGCGTCGCCGGCACCGTGTTCCGCGGCATCGACTACGCCGCCCTCGGCCACCTGCACGGGCCGCAGGCGCCCGAGTCGGCCGAGGGGTCGGTCGTGCGCTACTCCGGCTCCCCGCTGCGCTACTCCTTCTCGGAGCAGGAGCACCGGAAGGTGGTGCTCCTCGTCGACCTCGACGCGTCGGGGCCGGCCCGCGTCACCCCCGTCGAGGTCGTGCAGCCCCGGGCCATGGCCACCCTGCGCGGGCGCCTCGACGAGCTGCTCGAGTCGCCGGAGCACGCGGCCGCGGAGGAGGCGTGGGTGCGGGTGACCGTCACCGACCGGGTGCGCCCCGACTCGCTCATGGACCGCCTCCGGTCCCGCTTCCCGCACGCCCTGCAGGTCTTCCACGAGCCGGAGGGCGCCATCGACCGCGGGCGCGGCGGCACCACCGTGGTCAGCGAGCGCGACCCCCGCGAGCTCGGCTCCGACTTCATCGCCTACGTGACGAAGACCGAGGCGAGCGGCGGCGAGGTCGACGTCTTCGAGGCCGGCTACGAGGCGGCCGTGTCCGCCCAGCACCGGGCCGAGGCGCAGGAGGCGAGCTGAGATGCAGCTGCACCACCTCTCGATGACGGCCATCGGGCCGTATGCCGGCACCGAGGTCATCGACTTCGCGACCGTCGGGCGCGCCGGCCTCTTCCTGCTCGAGGGCCCGACCGGTGCCGGCAAGTCGACGATCATCGACGCCATCACCTTCGGCCTCTACGGCAAGGTCGCGCAGGCCTCGGCCGACGTCGAGCGCATCCACTCCCACCACGCCGACCCGCGCACGGTGCCGGTCGTCGTGCTCGTCTTCGAGACGCAGTCGGGCCTCTACCGGGTGCAGCGCACGCCCCGTTTCGAGCGCCCGAAGTCGCGGGGCGCCGGCACCACGGTGCAGCAGCCGACGATCAAGCTCTGGCGGCTGCAGACCCCGGACGACCTCGTCGGCGGGGAGCTGCTGTCGACGAACATCGGCGACTGCGACGACGAGATCACCCGCGCGGTCGGGCTCACCCGCGACCAGTTCGTGCAGACCGTCATCCTCCCGCAGGGCGAGTTCGCGACCTTCCTCCGGGCGAAGTCGGAGGACAAGGGCAAGCTGCTCGAGAAGGTCTTCGGCACCGCCTTCTTCCGGCGCGTGCAGGACGAGATCGTCGAGGTGGGCCGCGCGGCCTCGGCGCGCCGCCAGTCCGCCGTCGACGAGATCCGCCTCGCCGTGCACGCCCTCGCGGTGTCGGCCGGCCTCGAGGCCGAGCGCCGCGACGTGCTCGAGGCCCTGAGCCGCACGGCCCCCGAGACGCTGACGGGCGAGCTCGCGCAGGTGGTCGACGAGCTGACGACACGTGAGCGGCACGCCGGCAAGGCCAGTCGGGAGGCCATCGAGACGCACAAGCAGATGGCCGACATGGTCAGCGACGCCCGGCTGCGCATGCAGCGGCGCGAGCGCCTCCTCCAGCTGCAGCAGCAGGAGCACGACCTCGGCAAGCAGGCGGTGCGCTTCGCCGAGCTCGCCGCTGAGGTCGACCGGGCCAAGCAGGCGCAGCCCGTGGCCGGCGCCGTGCGCACGCTCGCGCAGTCCGAGGGTCACCTGCGCGCGGCCGAGCGCGAGCTGCGACGCGCGCGCGACCTCGTCGAGGCCGGGTTGCGCGACCGCGGGCCGGCCGCCCTGCGCGAGTCCGCGGCCCAGGCGCGCGAGGTCGTCGGCTCGCTGGCCGGTGCCCTCGCGCTCGAGGCCGGCCTCGGGGCCCGCGGGGCCGAGCTCGTCCGCCTGCGCGCGCACCGCGACGACGTGGTGCGCTCGGCCGCCGCCGTGACGGCCGAGCTGGAGGCGCTCCCCGCGACGATCGCCGCCCACGACGAGGCCCTCACCGAGTCACGCCGGGTGGCTGCGCTCCGCGGGGGCCGGGCCGAGGAGGGCGAGCGCGCCCGGGCCCGCCTCGACGCGGCGCTCGCCCACGAGACCGCGGCGGCCAGGGTGCCGGTCGTGGAGGCGAGCGTGACCGACGCGCTCTCGAGCGTCGCGTCGGCCGAGACCTCGCTCGCCGGCCTGCGCCTGGCCCGCATCGACGGCATCGCCGGTGAGCTCGGCCTCTCCCTCGTGGGGGGCGAGCCCTGCCCCGTCTGCGGGTCGGCGGAGCACCCCTCCCCTGCGCGCCCGACCGACGACGCGGTCACCCCGGAGCAGATCGAGGCCGAGGAGACGCGCGTCATGGCCCTGCGGCAGCGCGCGACGCAGGCCGCCGAGTCGCTCGGCGCCCTGCGGTCGGAGGTGCGCGAGCTGGCGGCCCGGAGCGACGGGCTCGACGTCGAGACCGCCCGTGACCGCGCCGAGGTCGCCGCGCGCGAGCTCGCCGCCTCGGTGCAGGCCCAGGCCGACACCGAGAGCGGGGCACGGCGTCTCGCCGAGCTGCGTGACCGCGTCGACGCGCTCACGGCGCAGGCCGGCCTGCTCGGCGCCGACCTCGCCCGCACCGAGCAGGCCGTCACCGACCTCGCGGCCCGCCTCGCCGAGGAGACCGCGGCCGTCGACGCGGCCCGCGACGGGCACGAGAGCGTCACCGCCAGGCGCGACGCGCTCGTGCTGGCGGCTGCCCGCGTCGACGCGCTCATCGACGCCCTCGGCCGACGCGACGCGGCCGCTGCCGCGGTCGCCGAGGACACCGCGGCCCGGGACGCCGACCTCGCGCAGTTCGGCTTCGCCGACGTGGAGCAGTGGATGGCCGCCGACCGCGGCAGCGAGTGGATCCGGGCGCGCACCGAGGAGATCGCCGCGTTCGAGCGGGCCTGCACGCAGGTGCGGGCGGGCCTGACCGGCCCCGAGCTGGCCGACGTGCAGCTCGACGCGCTGTTCGACGACATCGAGCAGCTCGAGGCGCTCGCCGCGGCCGCGAAGAAGGAGATGGAGGCGGCGACGAACGAGCACGGCAGCCTGCGCGACCAGGTCACCCGGACGAAGCGCCGCGTGTCCGACCTGCGCGACGCGCTGGAGCGCAACGCGGCCGTCATCGCCGAGACCGCCGACGCCGTGCGCGTGGGTCAGCTCGTCGCCGGCAACGGCGACAACCAGCTCAACCTCGACCTCGCCAAGTACGTCCTCATCCGCCGCTTCACCGAGGTGCTCTCGGCCGCCAACACCGAGCTCGGCCGCTTCTCCGGCGGTCGCTACTCGCTCGAGCACACCGACGCGAAGAAGGGCAACGCGAAGTCCGGGCTCGGCGTGCGCGTGCACGACATGCACACCAACCAGGTGCGCGACGTGGGCACGCTCTCCGGCGGCGAGACCTTCTACGTCTCCCTGTCGCTCGCGCTCGCCCTCGCCGAAGTGGTCCGGGCCGAGTCGGGCGGGGTCGACCTCGGCACGCTCTTCGTCGACGAGGGCTTCGGCACCCTCGATCCCGACGTGCTCGACGACGTCATGCACACCCTCGAGGGGCTGCGCGAGGGCGGCCGCACGGTCGGCATCGTCAGCCACGTCTCCGAGCTCAAGTCCCGGGTGGCCGACCGCATCGAGGTGCTCGTCAAGCCGGACCGCACCTCGACCCTGCGCATCACCGCCTGACCCCCGCCCCACCCCCCGTCGAGAGGCCACCGTCTGCGGGTGCGTGCCCGTCGAGAGGCCACCGTCCGCGGGTGCGTGCCCGCCGGCTGACCGGGCCCTACGATCCGAGCATGAGCGTCGTCGCGAGCGTGTTCGTCGGTCTGGCCGCCCTGCTCCACGTCTACATCTTCTGGATGGAGAGCCTGGCCTGGACGCGACCCGAGATCTGGCGGCGCTTCGGCGTCGCCGACCAGGCCGCCGCCGACGTGACCCGGCCGATGGCGTACAACCAGGGCTTCTACAACCTCTTCCTCGGGCTCGGCGCCGCCCTGGGGGTCGTGCTCTGGTGGACCGGCCACCAGGAGGTCGGCAAGGCCCTGATGCTCTTCGGCACCGGGTCGATGGTCGCCGCGGCGACGGTGCTCGTCACGACCGGCCGCAGCTACCTGCGCGCCGCACTGTCACAGGGCACCGTCCCGCTCATCGGCTTCGTCCTCACCCTGGTCGCGTGACGCGGTCGCGGGCCGCGCCGACGACGAGGACGACGAGTCCGATGACCGCCGAGCCCGTGGCGAGCGCCGAGTAGCCGAGCGACCCGACGACGACGCCGGCCGCGACGCCCCCGCCGGCACCGGCAAGCCCCATGAGCACGTCCGCGAGTCCCTGCGTGGCCGGTCGCTCGTCGGTCGCGACGACCGAAGTCAGCAGCGTCGAGCCCGACACGAGCGTGCACGACCAGCCGACGCCGAGCAGGAAGAGGGCGACGAGGAGCAGGCCCGACCAGCCGGCGTGGGAGCGGGCCGCGAGCAGCGAGGCGAGCGTCAGCACGACCCCGCCCGTCATCGCGACCGGCGGCGCACCCCACCGGTCGACGGCGGCCCCGACGAGCGGCGACAGGGCGAACATCCCGAGGATGTGCACGGAGATGACGAAGCCGATGACCTCGAGCTCGGCGTGGCCGTGCTTCATGTGGATCGGTGTCATCACCATGACGCTCACCATGACGAGGTGCCCGAGCGCCATGACGAGGATCGCCTGCAGGGCGCGCGGGTTGCGGCGCACGACGGCGACGCCGCGACGCATCGAGCCGTCATGGTTCGGCGCGTCGGCCACCCCACCGGACGCCGGGTCGGCGACGAGGTCGGGTGCCGCCGCCCGCCGACTCCCCTCGCGGAGGGCGGCGTCGAGGGCCCGGGCCGTGAGCAGCGGGTCCGGCCGGAGCAGCCGGTCGACGACGAGCCACGCCGCCACGAACCCGACGAGGGAGAAGACGAACGTCCCGGCCAGCTCCGGCAGCCCCAGCGCGTGCGCGACGGCCTTTCCCGGCCCGACGAGGTTGGGGCCGGCGACGGAGCCGATCGTCGTGGCCCAGACGACGATCGACAGGTCACGCCCACGGCGCGCGGGCTCCGCGAGGTCGGCGGCGGCATACCTCGTCTGGTTGTTGGCGGTCGTGCCGCCACCGAAGAGGAACATGCCGACGACGAAGAGCGGGAACGAGCGCACGACCGCCGCGGTGAGCACGAGGGCCGCCCCCACGAACGCGACGGCGAGGCCCCAGCGGAGGCCCACGCGGCGCCCTCGGGCGGCCGTCGCCCGGGCGACCGGGATCGTCAGCAGCGCCGTGCCGAGCACCTGGGCGGTGGTGCCGACCCCGGCGAGGGCCTCGGTGCCGCTGAGGTCCTCGGCGAGGAGGGCGCCGACGGCGATCCCGCTCGCGAGGCCCACGCCGCTGAGCACCTGCGAGCCGACGAGCGTCCGGACGACCCTGCGCTGCAGGGTCGCCCGGTCGACGGAGGCGGGGGCGAGGACCACGGCCCTCAGACGTGCCGGCGCGACGTGATGACGCGGAAGCGGTTCGCGACGAAGGCGGCGTCGGTGTAGGCGGCGTTGGCGGCGGGGTTCGCGCCGGTGCCGTGGTAGTCCGAGAAGGCAGCCGTCTGGTTGACGAAGACCTGGCCGGTGAGGTTCTCCGAGAGGGCGACCCCGCCCTCGGCCGCGGCGTCGCGGGCGGCGTCGAGCACGGCCTCGTCGGAGGAGTAGACGGCGGCGGTCATGGCGCCGTGCTCGCGCACCGTGTCGGCGAGCTGGGCCAGCGACTGCTCGGTCGAGCTCGTGCGGATGAGGAAGCCGACGGGCCCGAAGCACTCCTCGGTGTAGACGTCCTCGCGGGCGACGTCGAGCGCCACGAGGCCCGGCGCGCGCACGACGGCGTCGGCCCACGTGGGGTGGGGCACCCGGCGCGACTCCAGCACGACCCGGCCGTCGGCGCCCGCGGCGAGCGACGCGAGCGACTCGGCGTTGTTGCGCACCTGGTCGTTGACGGTGGCACCGAGCAGCTCGACCGCCTTGGCGTCGTCGCCGGTGAGCCGGCCGACGGCCCCGGCGAGCCGGTCGCCGAACTCGTCGAAGCTCAGGTGGCCCTCGTCGGTCTCGATGCCGCCCTCGGGCACGTAGACGTTCTGCGGCGCCGTGCACATCTGGCCGGAGTAGAGCGTCAGGCTGAAGGCGAGGTTGCCGAGCAGCCCGCGCAGGTCGTCGGTCGAGTCGACGACGACGGAGTTGAGGCCGGCCTTCTCGGTGTAGACGAGCTTGCCGTGCGCGGCCGCCGACTCCTCGAGCCACGCGCCGAAGCCCGGGCCACCCGTGTAGTCGATGATCGCGACCTCGTCACGCTCGGCGAGGGCCTTGGCCAGGCCCTGCCCGTCGGCCTCGGCGGCGAGCTGCACGAGGGCGGGGTCGAAGCCGGCCTCCGCGAGCACCTCGCGGGCGACCTCGACCGAGATCGCGAGCGGGAGCACGGCCCGCGGGTGCGGCTTGACGACGACGGCGTTGCCGGTGACGAGCGAGGCGAAGATGCCGGGGTAGGCGTTCCAGGTCGGGAACGTGTTGCAGCCGATGACGAGCGCGACGCCGCGCGGCACGAGGCGGTAGTCCTTCTGCACGCGCGTCGGCGCCGGGTTGCCCTCGCGGTCCCGGCCCGGCTTCTCCCACACGACGGACGTCGGCACCCGCTCCTGCTCGACGAGCCCGGCGGCGACGGCCTCGAGGGCGCGGTCCTGCGCGTGCGGGCCGCCCGCCTGGAACGACATGACGAAGGGCTGCCCCGACGTGTGCATGACGGCGTTGGCGAGCTCGAAGCTGCGGCGGTTGATCCGGTCGACGATCTCGACGCAGACGGCGGCCCGCAGCTGCGGGCCCGCGTCGCGCCAGGCCGGCATCGCCGCGCGCGCCGCCGCCAGGCCGGCGTCGACGTCGAGCGCCGGGTAGGTGACCCCGAGCGTCGGCCCGTAGGGCGAGACCTCGCTGCCCACGACGGTGCCGTCGGTCGGCTGACCCGACAGGGCGGCATACGGGCGGCCGAGGTGCGCCTCGTGCGCGGCGAGCCCGCCGGCGGCGGCACTCTCGCCGTAGACGCGCGGGCTGGGCGACTCGGGGTAGCGGGAGAACCAGCCGCGGCTCGCCAGGGCCTGACGGATCTCGTCGAGGACTCCCGCGTGCGCGTCGAGCAGGGGGTGGGTGGGCGTCGTTGCCGGTGCAGTCACGGGTCGATGCTAGCCCCGGCGCCACACGCCGCCGTATGCCGTCGGGTGCCCTCCCGTGACCGCCCGCCGCGCGCCCGGGGCGGGCGAGGCGGCAGGATGGCCGGCATGGACACGGACGTCACCGAGCCCGACCGCACGCCGCTCGACCGCACGCCGACCGACCGGCCAGACCGGTCGGAACGCACCGAGGCCGGCTCCGGCACGGCGTCGGCGTTCGGCTCCGTCGGCGTCGTCGGGGCCGGGGCCATGGGCGCCGGCATCGCGCAGGTGGCGGCGCGCGCCGGCCACGCCGTGACGCTCGTCGACGCCGTGCCGGGGGCGGCCGAGCGGGCCGTCGAGGGCGTCGGCGCGGCCCTGCGCCGGCTCGTCGACAAGGGACGGCTCGGGGCCGACGAGGCGGATGCCGTGCTCATGCGGATCACCCCGGCGGGGTCGCTCGACGCGCTGCCCGAGTGCGGTCTCGTCATCGAGGCCGTGCCGGAGGACCTCGACCTCAAGCGCCGGATCTTCGCCGACCTCGCCGACCTCCAGCCCGCGACGACGGTGCTCGCGACGAACACGTCGAGCATCGACATCGACGCGATCGCCGACGAGGTCGCCGAGCCCGAGCGGGTGCTCGGGCTGCACTTCTTCAACCCGCCGCCGGTCATGGCGCTGGTCGAGGTCGTGCACGGCACGCGGACGGCACGTGCCTTCGTCGAGCACGCCACGATGCTCATGAGGGCCTGGGGCAAGACCCCGGTGCGGTGCAGCTCGACGCCGGGCTTCATCGTCAACCGCGTGGCGCGGCCCTTCTACGGCGAGGCGCAGCGCATCGTCGAGAGCGGTGTCGCCGACCCCGCGACGGTCGACTGGATCCTGCGCGAGCGCGGCGGCTTCCCGATGGGGCCGTTCGAGTTGACCGACTTCATCGGGCAGGACGTCAACCTCGCCGTCGGCACCTCCGTCTGGGAGCAGACCGGGCACGACGAGCGGTACGCGCCGACGCAGCTGCAGCGCGAGCTCGTCTCCCGCGGCCGGCTCGGGCGCAAGTCCGGTGCCGGCGTCTACGACTATGCCGACGGCGCGGCGGTCGGCGCCGAGCCGGACCTCGACCTCGCCGCGCGGCTCGTCGGCGGCCCGGTCGAGACCGACCCCCTCGCGCGCACGCTGGCGATGCTCGTCAACGAGGCCGTCGACCTCGTCGCGCGCGGCGAGGCGAGCGTCGAGGACGTCGACACGGCGATGCGGCTCGGCACCCGCTACCCGCGCGGCCCCGTCGAGTGGGGGCGCGAGATCGGCTTCGACGTCGTGGCGCGCCAGCTCACCGAGCTCGACGCCGCCTTCCCGGGCGGCCGCTACCGCCCGAGCCCTGCCCTCACCGACGGGAGCCTCGGGTGAGCGACGGGATCGCCTTCGCGCGCCGGATGTGGGCCGACGACGCAGCCTCGCGCGGCCTCGGCATGGAGGCGACGACGATCGAGGGCGACCACGCCGTCGTGACGATGACGGTGCGCGACGACATGGTCAACGGCCACGGCATCTGCCACGGCGGCATCGTCTTCACCCTGGCGGACTCGTGCTTCGCGCTGGCCTGCAACTCGCAGGGGCGCCTCACGGTGGCCGCGGGGGCCGACGTCTCGTTCACCGCGCCGGCACGGCTCGGCGACGTGCTCGTCGCCGAGGGCCGGGTGCGATCGACCTCCGGGCGCAGCGGCATCACCGACGTCACGGTGACGCGGGCGGCCGACGGTCAGGTCGTCGCCGAGTTCCGCGGCCGGAGCCGCACCCTCCCGGATCCGCGACCCTGACCCTCCCCAGCCCCTCCTCACACCGTCGAGAGGCCACGTTTCGTGGGTCTCACACCGTCGAGAGGCCAGAGCGTGCGGGTCTCACACCGTCGAGAGGCCGATGTTCGTGCCGGCCAGTCTTGACCCCTCGACCCGCAGGAACCCACAAGCTCTGGCCTCTCGACGGGTGAGGGGGCGCAAACGGTGGCCTCTCGACGGTGGGGGTCAGCGGGAGCGGCGGCCGCCGGCACGCGTGCCGGCGGAGAACGACGCGGCGCTGCCGCCACTGCTCGTGGAGTAGACCGTGGCCGAGCCGCCGCGGCGGGCGCCGCCCGAGCGGGCACCGCCCTGGCTGCTGCCCGAGGCCGAACCGGCGGACTGGCCACCCGCACCCTGGCCCGCGCGACCCCGGCCGGAGCCACGGCCGCCGGCGCGGCCGGCACCAGCACCCGCACCACGACCACCGGCAGCACCGGCACCCGCGGCGCCGCCGCTGCGGCCACGACCGCGACCACGGCCCCCGGCCGCGCCACCGCCACCGTTGCCGCCACCGTTGCCGCCACGACCGCCGCCGGCACCCGCGGGTGCCTCCTCGCGGACGAGGCCGCCGGCGTACGACCGGTCGCCGGGGGCGAGCTCGGTCAGCAGCGGGTGGCCGAGCTGGACGCGCGTGGTCGTCGGCTTGATGCCGGCCTTGCGGGTCAGGTCGCGCACGTCGCGGACCTGCTCGTCGAGCATCATCGTGACGACGGTGCCGTCGTTGCCGGCACGCGCGGTGCGACCCGAGCGGTGCAGGTACGCCTTGTGCTCGACCGGCGGGTCGGCGTGGATGACGAGCGCGACGTCGTCGACGTGGATGCCGCGGGCGGCGATGTCGGTGGCGACGAGGGTCTGCGCGCGGCCCGAGTGGAAGTCGTCCATGTTGCGCGTGCGCGCACCCTGGCTGAGGTTGCCGTGCAGCTCGACGGCCGGCACGCCGGAGGCGTTGAGCTGCTTGGCGAGCTTCTTGGCGCGGTGCTTGGTGCGCGTGAAGACCACCTTGCGGCCGGGGGCCGCGGTGAGGTCGAGGATGACCGGCAGGTGCGAGCCGTTGTCGACGTGGAGCACGTGGTGGCTCATCGTCGAGACCGGCGACTGAGCCGAATCCGCCTCGTGCGTCACGGGATCGGTGAGGAAGCGCTTGACGAGGACGTTGATCGCGCCGTCGAGCGTGGCCGAGAAGAGCAGGCGCTGGCTGTCGCGCGGCGTCTTCTCCATGATCCGGCGGACGCCGGGGAGGAAGCCGAGGTCGGCCATGTGGTCGGCCTCGTCGAGGATCGTGATCTCGACGGCGTCGAGGAAGACGTGGCCCTGCTGCATGAGGTCCTCGAGGCGGCCGGGGCAGGCGACGATGACGTCGACACCCGCGCGCAGGCCCTGGACCTGCGGGTTCTGGCCGACGCCACCGAAGATCGTCTGAGACGTCAGGCCCAGGGCCTTCGCGAGCGGCGCCATGGCCGTGTCGATCTGGGTGACGAGCTCACGCGTCGGCGCGAGGATGAGGGCGCGCGGCCGGCGGGCCTGTCGGCGACCACCGGACTGCGACAGGCGGGTCAGCAGCGGGAGGAGGAAGGCATACGTCTTGCCCGATCCGGTGCGTCCGCGGCCGAGCACGTCGCGACCCGCGACGGAGTCGGGCAGCGTGGCGGCCTGGATGGGGGTGGGCGTCGTGATGCCGAGCCCGTCGAGGATGTCGACGAGGCGGGCGGGCACGCCCAGGGCGGCAAAGGTCGTGTCAGTGGACACAGGCGAACTCCAAGTACGTGGAAGAGGTCGTTCTGCCCGGCGCGAGCCCGATCGGCTGTGGACGGGGTCGCGGCGCAAGAGCGAATCGACGGGGTCGGCGTGAGAAGCCGGACCAGAAGAAGCGGCCCGAGGCAGAACTGGGCGGGCCGCTACCCCCACCCTACCGGACCGTCTCCGAAACCCCACATCGGCCCGGCCCGCAGGAATCTTCTTCGTCTTTGCGGACAGACGGGGTAAATCCCGCGGTTGACGTGCAGAAATGACGTGACGCGCGTCACAGCCGTCCCTACCGTCGGAACAGGCGCCCGACGGGTGCCGCCGGGGTGCGAGGGAGGTCGGGGAGCCCCGAATCGTCAACAGGGAGAAGACGCACATGAGCAGGAGACTCCGCACCACCACCGCTGTCGTGGCCGCCTGCGCCACGGCGGCCCTCGGACTCACGACCGCCGTGGGCGCGTCGGCGTCCACGTCGAGGGCCGCCACCGCGGCCGCGACGAAGGCCTGGTCGCAGACGCTGGACGACACGGTCGGGGCGCCCTTCGCCATCGCCCTCGCCAAGGGCGACGTCTGGTACACGGACGGCGCCGCCAGCACCGTCAACCGGATCCACCACGGCAAGAGCATGGTGGTGGCGCACGGCCCGATGCCGGGCGAGGTCGCCGGGCTCGCTGCGAGCGCCGACGGGAAGTCCTACGCCTACACGACGACCGACTACTCGAACGGCGCGACGACGCTGACCATCCGCACCGCGGGCAAGGCGCCGGTCGTCGCCGACCTCAGCACCTACGAGCAGCGCCACAACCCCGACGGCTGGCGCACCTACGGGATCGTCAAGAACGAGAGCAGCGACCCGCAGTGCGCACGTGACGTCCTCGGCGGCCTGACCGGCGGTGAGGCGACGTACAAGGGCGGCATCGACTCCCACCCGTATGCCGTCGCCTCCCTCGGCAATGGCGCGTGGGCCGTCGCCGACGCGGGCGGCAACGACATCCTCAAGGTCGACCGGCACGGGAGGATCTCGGTGATCGCCGTGCTGCCGCCCCAGCCCATCATGCTGACGACCGAGATGGTCACGGCCGCGGGCCTGCCGCCGTGCGTGGCCGGCGTCACCTACGCGTTCGAGCCGGTGCCCACCGACGTCGAGCGCGGCGAGCGCGGCATGCTCTGGGTCTCCACGCTGCCGGGCGGGCCGGAGGACCCGAGCCTCGGGGCCCGCGGCTCGGTCTACATGGTGAACCCGTGGAACCACTCGTCGACGCGGCGCGCCACGGGCTTCCTCGGCGCGACGGACCTCGCACTCGGCTCGCACGGGGCCATCTACGTCACCGAGCTGTTCGCCGGCAAGGTCTCGAAGCTGCAGAACGGCCGGATCACGACCGCGGCCGAGATCAGCTCGCCACTGTCGGTGGAGGCCTGGGGCGGCTACCTCTACGTCGGCTCGATGGGACAGATCGACCAGCAGACGGGTGAGGTGAAGAGCCCCGGCGCCATCACGAAGATCCGCCCCTGAACGAGGGGCACGAACGGCCACGGCACCCCGGTCGAGACCGGGGTGCCGTGTCGTGCCTAACGGTTCGGTCGCAGCCCTGCGCGGCGCCGATGAAAGGTGGCAGTATCGGCGGATCAGCCGGGGCGCCGTCGCGCCGTCCCGCCAGACCGCCCAAGCACGTTCGGAAGGACCCTTCATGCGTCGCCTGTCCCTCATCGCCGTGACCGGCATCGTGGCCACCGGCCTCAGCCTGTCCGCCTGCGGCTCCGACTCGTTGTCGACCAACCCGGGGTCGGGCGGCAGCACGCCGGCCGGCAGCTCGGCCGGAGGCGGCGTCGACCAGGCCCTCGCCGCGAAGGTCCCCGCCAAGCTCAAGTCCGCCGGCAAGATCGTCGTCGGCACCGACCCGACCTACGCCCCCAACGAGATGCTCGCCGGCGACGGCAAGACGGTCGAGGGCTTCGACGTCGCCGTCTTCGACGCCGTGGCGGCCAAGCTCGGCCTCAAGACCGAGTACGTCCCGGCCGGCTTCGGCACCATCATCCTCGGTGTGACGAGCGGCAAGTACGACGTCGGCGTCTCGAGCTTCACCATCAACCCGGACCGCAAGAAGCAGGTCAACATGGTGAGCTACTACAGCGCCGGCACCCAGTGGGTCGTCGCCAAGGGCAACCCCGAGAAGGTCAACATGGACGACGTCTGCGGCAAGAGCGTCGGCGCCCAGAAGGACACCGTCCAGGCCGAGGACCTCGCGGCCCGCAGCAAGAAGTGCACGGAGGCCGGCAAGCCCGCCATCACCCAGGTCATCCAGACCGGCCAGGACCAGGTGACCGCCGACGTCGCGAGCGGCAAGACCGTCGCGATGCTCGCCGACTCCCCGGTCGGCCTCTACGCCGTCAAGCAGACCGGCACGCTCGAGGCCCTCGGCGACATCTACGACTCGGCGCCCTACGGCTACGTCATCCCGAAGGACCAGACCGACTTCGCGAACCTCGTCGTCGACGCCCTCAAGGCGGCCAAGGCCGACGGCAGCTACGAGGCCGCCCTCAAGAAGTACTCCGTCGAGGCCGGCGCCATCGACAACTTCGCCGTCAACCCCTGAGCGTCGCGATGACCGACACGACGTCAGAACGGCCGGGCGTCATCGACGCCCGGCCGGTGCGGCACCCCGGCCGGTGGGTCGCCCTCGCCGTGATCCTCGTGCTCATCGGCATGATGGTCAGCTCGTTCGTCACGAACGAGCGGTGGAACTTCCCCAAGGCGCTCGAGATCATGCAGCAGACGCCGGTGCTCGAAGGCCTGTGGAAGGGCACGATCATCGGCACCGTCGGGTCCATGATCATCGGCATCGTCGGCGGCGTGATCATCGCCGTGCTGCGCCTCTCGGACAACCCGATCCTGCGGGGCGTCTCGTTCGTCTACACGTGGTTCTTCCGCGGCATCCCCCGCCTCGTCCTGCTCGCCATGATCGGCAGCGGAGTCGGTTTCCTCTACAACAGGATCGACTTCGGCGTGCCCTTCGGGCAGCAGCTGGCCTCGTTCATGGGGCTGTCGAGCGACTTCACGTTCTTCACCCTCAACGTCAACCAGTTCTCGAGCACGCTGCTCGCCGGCATCATCGGCCTCGGGCTGTCCGAGGCCGCCTACATGGCCGAGATCGCCCGCGCCGGCATCCTGTCGGTCGACAAGGGCCAGGCCGAGGCGGCTGCCGCGCTCGGCATGAACCGCGGTCAGGCGATGCGCCGGGTCGTGCTCCCCCAGGCGATGCGCGTCATCGTGCCGCCGACCGGCAACGAGACGATCGCCATGGTCAAGGACACCTCGCTGCTCTCGGCGATCCCGGTCATCACCGAGCTCTTCTACCAGACGAGCGCCATCGGCAACCGGACGCTGCTCATCATGCCGGCGTTCGTCGCCGTCACCGCGTGGTACCTCATCGTCGGCTCGGTCCTCATGGTCGGGCAGTACTTCCTCGAGCGGCGCTTCGGCCGTGGCTTCGGCACCGGGGCACCCACCAAGCGCTTCGCGCGCCCGGCCGGGGCGGGAGGCGCCTGATGACTGAACACGTCGCGAACAACACGACGACGCATACGGGATCGTCTGCAGCACAGGCGGCCCCGCTCGTGCACGCCGTCAACGTCATGAAGAGCTTCCATGGCAACGAGGTGCTCAAGGGCATCGACCTCGACGTGCGTCGCGGTCAGGTCGTCTGCCTGCTCGGCCCCTCCGGCTCGGGCAAGACGACGTTCCTGCGCTGCATCAACCAGCTCGAGTCCATCGACGGCGGTCGCATCTGGGTGGACGGCGACCTCGTCGGCTTCCGCGAGAAGGAGGGCCACCTGCACCACCTCACCGACAAGGAGGTGGCGGCCCAGCGTCGCGACATCGGCATGGTGTTCCAGCGCTTCAACCTCTTCCCGCACATGACGGCCCTCGAGAACGTCTGCGAGGCCCCGATCCAGGTCAAGGGGACCAACAAGAAGGCGGCGCGCGCGCGTGCCGTCCAGCTGCTCGAGCAGGTCGGTCTGGGCGACAAGCCGTCGGCCTACCCGGCGCAGCTCTCCGGCGGGCAGCAGCAGCGCGTCGCCATCGCGCGGGCGCTCGCCATGGACCCCAAGCTGATGCTCTTCGACGAGCCCACCTCGGCGCTCGACCCCGAGCTCGTCGGCGAGGTGCTGCGGGTCATGCGCGACCTCGCCGACCAGGGCATGACGATGATCGTCGTCACGCACGAGATGGGGTTCGCCCGCGACGTCGCCGACCACGTCGTCTTCATGGACGGTGGCGTCGTCGTCGAGCAGGGCAAGCCGCGTGACGTGCTCGGCAACCCCCAGCACCAGCGCACGAAGTCGTTCCTCCAGCGGATGCGCACCGAGGACGCCGAGGACGCGCAGGACGCCAGGGACGCCAAGGACGCACCCCCGGCCTGAGCGCCACCGCACCATCCCGAGAGGCCACGTCGTGACGCACGGCGTGGCCTCTCGACGTGAGCGCACCCGCACCAACTGGCCTCTCGACGTGGGAGAGAGGTGGGTGGGCACAATGGCGGGCATGACGACGGAGTCAGCGCCACCCCAGCGACGCAGCGACCTTCCCGACCACGAGATCCCGACGATGTCGGTCGACGAGCTGCGCGCCACGCAGCTCAAGCGGCTCCGGCGGACGGTGCGGACGGCATACGAGCACGTGCCGCACTACCGCGAGGCCTTCACCGCGGCCGGCGCCCACCCCGACGACCTCCAGACGCTCAGTGACCTCGCGCGTATGCCGTTCACGACGAAGGCGGACCTGCGGGCCAACTACCCGTTCGGCATGTTCGCGGTGCCGCGCGAGCAGGTGGTGCGTGTGCACGCGAGCTCCGGCACGACGGGCCGCCCGACCGTCGTCGGCTACACGAAGCGCGACATCGACACGTGGGCCGACCTCATGGCCCGCTCGATCCGCCTCGCCGGTGGGCACCCGGGCGACATCGTGCACGTCGCCTACGGCTACGGCCTCTTCACCGGCGGGCTGGGAGCGCACTACGGCGTCGAACGCCTGGGCGCGACCGTCGTGCCGGTCAGCGGCGGCATGACCGAGCGGCAGGTGCAGCTCATCTCGGACTTCGGCCCGCGCGTCATCATGGTGACGCCGTCCTACTTCCTCAGCCTGCTCGACGAGATGGAGCGCGAGGGCATCGACCCGGCGTCGACGAGCCTGCAGGTCGGCATCTTCGGGGCCGAGCCGTGGACCGAGGCGATGCGCCAGGAGATCGAGCGCCGCACCGGCATGGACGCCGTCGACATCTACGGCCTGTCGGAGGTGATGGGCCCCGGCGTCGCCCAGGAGGCCGCGACGACGAAGGACGGCCTGCACCTCTGGGAGGACCACTTCTACCCCGAGGTCATCGACCCCGTCACCGAGGAGGTGCTGCCCGACGGCGAGGTCGGCGAGCTCGTCCTCACCTCGCTGTCGAAGGAGGCGATGCCGGTCATCCGCTACCGCACGCGCGACCTGACCCGCCTGCTGCCGGGCACCGCGGTGCCCTCGATGCGCCGGATGGAGAAGGTGACCGGCCGCACCGACGACATGATGATCATCCGCGGCGTCAACGTCTTCCCGACGCAGATCGAGGAGCACGTGCTCGCCGAGCCGCGCCTGTCGCCGTACTTCCAGTGCGTGCTGACCCAGCCGGGCCGGATGGTCGAGCTGACCGTGCTCGTCGAGCCGCTCGAACGCCTCGACGCGGGCGCCGCCGACGAGATCGCGCGCACCCTGCAGCACGCGATCAAGACGCACGTCGGCACGACCTGCCGGGTGCAGGTGCGCGAGCCCGGGTCGATCGAGCGCTCGATCGGCAAGGCCCGCCGCATCGTCGACGAACGCCCGCGCCCCTAGTCCCGGCGACCGGGCCCCTCCGCCCGACGCGTGGGCACCTTCGCGTCGTCTCGCGGCCGTATGCCGTCTCCGCGCCAGGCCTAACGGGCGCGGGTGAGCACGACCCACCCCACCGACACCGAGCGCGTGGCCGGCGACACCGTCAGCTCGCCCGAGCGCGCTGGCAGCCGGGGCAGGTCGAGTCGGGCCTCGTCCCCGTCGCACGGCACCGTGAACGTCGCAACCCGCTTGCCCGACAACGGGTTCGACGGCGCACCGGCGGTGGAGCCCGGCCGGGGCGGCCCGAGGACCGACACGACGAGGCGGCCGCCGACCTGATCGCGCAGGCACCGCCCGAGGAGGCGGTAGCGCGCGTCGGCCCGAGCCGACGTCGCGCCCGTCGTCGAGCTGCTGCCGCTGTATCGGTCGCCGTCTGCGTCGTTGACCTCCAGGCGCGCGACCTCGTCGTCGGTGGGGGCCGGCGGCTCGAGCCGGTCGACGGTCACCGTGACCCGCTCGGGGATCGTCGTGAACGACGGGGCGTCGAGCGCCGGGCCCGGCGACACAGCACCGCCGGCCGTGCACGCCCCGAGGACCATCACCAGCGTCACCGGCGCCACGCCGCAGACCGTCGTGGCGATCCGGCGGGCCGGACGTGCAGCCGTCATGCATCTCCTCGGGTCGTCCCGGCCCCTGCGGCCGGCGGGTGCACCGTACCGTCACGGCTCGCGGTGGCGGGGCTGCGCGTATCACCGCCACGCCGGCGCCCACTGACGAAGTGGGCGCCCTCGCACCCGGTCCCCACCCACCCGTATGCCGTCAGGAGCACACCATGGGCCTTCCTCCGCAGGCCGCCCGGATCGCCGGCGCCTGGAACCAGCAGCCGCTTCACGGACAGCCGGCTCGGCCGCGCCGCCCGCGCCTGCCCCGCGGCGAGCGGCACGACCGCTCGAGCCGCCTCACGGTCGCGCGCCTCGTGCACCCGTGGCGCTCGGCCGACGCGGCCACCGAGGCACGCCCGGCACCGCCGGTGACAGCGGCCGTCCGGTCGCGCCGGCACGACTGAGGCCGATCCGGCGGCCGTCGTCATCCCGCGCGCAGGGCCGCCCGCACGAGGTCGATGGCGGCCGCGGCGTCGAGGCCGGCGTCGCGGGCGGCGGCCGCGAACTTGGCGGCCAGGGCGGCCACGGCCACGTCGGCCGTGTGCTCACCGGACGCGACCACGGTGCCGGCCCGGCGACGCGTCTCGACGAGCCCCGCCCCCTCGAGCTCCTTGAACGCGCGGGCCACCGTGTTCGCGGCGAGGCCGAGGTCGGCGGCCAGGGCCCGCACCGTGGGCAGGCGGTCGCCGGGAAGCAGGCGCCCCGTGGCGATGAGACCGGCGAGCTGGGCGCGCACCTGCTCGAACGGCGGCTCGGCGGCGTCGAGGTCGACGACGATGCGCAGGTCGTCGCTCACCGTGCACCACCGCCCTTCCGCGCGACGGGCGAGACGGACGACGCCGACGACGCCGACGACGCGGGCGACGCCGACGACGCGGGCGCCGCCGGCGACGCGGGCGACGCGGGCGACGCACCGGCATCCGGCACCGTCCCCGCGGCACCGCCTCGTCGCGAGCGCGGCACGACCGGCGCGTCCCAGAGGAGCGCGGCGAGCGCCACGGCGAGGGCCACGAAGCCGAGCGCCGTCAGGGCGAAGGCGACGTTCTGCGTCCAGTCACCCGGCGCGACGGGGGCGGCGGGCTTCCCGGCGACGGCGACGGCCCCGCGCAGTCGCTGGGTCACGTCGTTGAGGGAGGGCCCGATCGTCAGGCAGAGGCCGGCCGCGGTGACGAGCGCCCCGGAGGCCGACCAGCGCAGCACCCGGATGCGCGCGCCGAGACGCAGGGCGCGGTCGAGCTCGGGGTCGTCGACGAGCGCCGGCCGGGCGTCGACGTCGCGCAGGGCCCAAGCCGTGACGGCGACGAGCAGGACCAGGGCGAGAACGGTGACGAGGGTGAACGCCCGGCCGGGGTAGGCCTGCGTCGTCGTGACGACGACACCCACCCACGTGCGAGCTCCCGTCCGTCCGTCGGGACCCGACGTCACCCACCCGACGACGAGGCCGACGACGCAGAGCACGAGCCCACCGACGTAGTAGCGGGTGAGGCGCACCGACTCGGTGCCACGCCGGATGCCGAGGGCGGCCTCGCGGCGCGCGCCCGTGGGGACGACGCGAGGCACCCAGCGCTCGAAGAGCGCCGCGACGACGATGCCGGCGACCGCGGCGAGCGCCGGCAGACCCGGGTGCGCCGTGGCGCCGTCCCCCGATGCCGTCGCACCGGTGCGGTCGATGCCACCCAACGCGACGGCATACACGAGCACGGCACCGAGCAGCGAACCGAGCGCGGCCCGTCGACGGGCCCTGCCGGCGAACGGGTCGAGACGACGGGCGCCGAACCAGCGCGCGAGATTCACCACGAGCGCGAGCAGCACCACCGGGCCGAGGAACCACGTGATCACCCGAGCGTCCATGTCACCCTCCGTCGCCGACCTGCTTTGTCGCAATCATTTAAGCCATTGCTACAAAGTGCGTCAAGTCACCCCGGCCCGTGACCGGCATCACCCGCGAAGTCGGACGTTCGCGTGGCAGCCATCACGATCGTCGACCTAGGATCTACTACGTCATGTAGTTCTGGCGCTGACCCCTCGTGGAGCCCTCATGGATGCAACGGACCTGGCACGGTGGCAGTTCGCCATCACCACCGTCTACCACTTCCTCTTCGTGCCGATCACGATCGGCATGTCCCTCGTCGTCGCCGTGTTCCACACCGCCTGGGTGCGCACGCACAACCCGCAGTGGATGAGGCTGGCCAAGTTCTTCGGCAAGCTCTTCCTCATCAACTTCGCGCTCGGCCTCGTCACGGGCATCGTGCAGGAGTTCCAGTTCGGGATGAACTGGAGCGACTACTCCCGCTTCGTCGGTGACATCTTCGGGGCCCCGCTCGCGGTCGAGGCCCTGCTCGCCTTCTTCCTCGAGTCGACCTTCCTCGGCCTGTGGATCTTCGGATGGGGACGCATCCCGGAGAAGCTGCACGCGACGACGATGTGGCTCGTTCACATCGGCACGGTGCTGTCGGCGTACTTCATCCTCGCCGCGAACTCCTTCATGCAGCACCCGGTGGGCTACACGTACAACCCGACGACGCAGCGGGCCGAGCTCACCGACTTCGTCGCGGTGCTGACGAACAAGGTGCAGCTGATCACCTTCCCGCACGTCATCTTCGCCGCCTACATGACCGGCGCGGCCGTCATCATGGGCGTCTCGCTGTGGCTCATGCGCCGCGAGGCCCGCCGCGCCGCGGACGACGCGCAGGACGTCGCCGGCACCGACGCCCCGATGTACCGCCGGGCGACCCGCATCGGCGCCGTGCTCAGCCTCGTCGCCGCCGTCGGCGTCATCGCCACCGGCGACGTGCAGGGCAAGATCATGACCGAGGTGCAGCCGATGAAGATGGCCGCCGCCGAGGCGCTCTACGAGTCGGTGCCCGCCGGGGTGGGGGCGCCCTTCTCGGTGCTGACGATCGGCTCGCTAGACGGCTCGCACGCCAACGCGCTCATCGAGATCCCCGGCCTGCTCAGCTTCCTCGCGACGGGCGACGCCAAGGGCGCCGTGCGCGGCATCAACGACCTCAAGGCCGAGTACGCCGCGACGTTCGGCGCGAGCGGCAACCCCCGCGTCGCCGACCTCGCCACGAGCTACGTGCCGAACATCCCGACCACGTACTGGTCGTTCCGCCTCATGATCGGCCTCGGCATGGCGATGGTCGCCATCGCGCTCGCGGTGCTGTGGATGACGCGGAAGGGCCGGACGCCCACGGCGAGGTGGCTCGCCTGGGCGGCGATCGCGGCCCCGCTGCTGCCCGTCTTCGCCAACAGCTTCGGGTGGATCTTCACCGAGGTGGGCCGCCAGCCCTGGCTCGTCTTCGGGCTCATGACCACGGCCAACGGCGTCTCGCCGAGCGTCTCCATGGGCGAGGTGATCACCTCGATGGTCGTCTTCACGCTCCTCTACGGCGCGCTCGCCGTCGTCGAGATCAAGCTCTTCCTGCACTACGTGCGCAAGGGCGCCGAGCCCTTCGA
The DNA here is from genome assembly GCF_039542985.1 of Terrabacter aeriphilus. Taxonomy (NCBI): domain Bacteria; kingdom Bacillati; phylum Actinomycetota; class Actinomycetes; order Micrococcales; family Intrasporangiaceae; genus Terrabacter; species Terrabacter aeriphilus. The sequence continues at coordinate 22,087 of NZ_BAABIW010000017.1, read as the reverse complement.
GCAGCCGCAGGACCCCGCCGACCGGGACGAGGACGCACCCCTCGTCTTCGCCTACTGAGAAGGACTGAGCTGCAATGGATCTCGCAACCGTCTGGTTCATCCTCCTCGGCGTGCTGTGGACCGGCTACCTCGTGCTCGAGGGCTTCGACTTCGGGGTCGGCATGCTGCTGCCGGTCCTCGGTGGCCGGCGCTACGCCGCCGACGCGGCCGACGCCGAGAAGCGACGCCGCGTGCTGCTCAACACGATCGGCCCGGTCTGGGACGGCAACGAGGTGTGGGTGCTCACCGCCGGGGGCGCCACCTTCGCGGCCTTCCCGCACTGGTACGCAACGCTGTTCAGCGGTTTCTACCTGCCGCTGCTGCTCATCCTCGTCGCGCTCATCGTGCGCAACCTCGGCTTCGAGTACCGCCACAAGCGGCCGGAGGCGCAGTGGAAGGCCCGCTGGGACCAGGCCATCTTCTGGGGCTCCCTCGTGCCGGCCCTGCTCTGGGGCGTCGCCCTGACGAACATCGTGCGCGGTGTGCCGATCGACGCCAACAAGGAGTTCACGGGCAACGTCCTCACCCTGCTCAGCCCGGCCGGTCTGCTCGGCGGGCTCGTCTTCGTCGCCCTCTTCCTCACCCACGGCGCGATCTTCATCGCGCTCAAGACGGACGGGACGATCCGGCACGAGGCGCGCCGCATCGCCGAGCGCGTCGGGGTCGTCGCGGCGGTGCTCGCCGTCGTGCTCCTCGTCTGGATCGGCCTCACCGACGGCAAGCTCGCCTCGTGGGTGACGACCGTGGTCGCCGCCGCGGCGCTCCTCGGCGGGCTCGCCGCCAACCGGGCCGGACGCGAGGGCTGGGCCTTCCTCGGCACCGCCGTCACGATCGCCATGGCGGTCGCGACGTACTTCCTCGTGCTCTTCCCGAACGTCATGCCGAGCACGACCGACCCGGCGTGGAGCCTCACGGTCGACAACGCGTCGAGCACCGACTACACGCTCGAGGTCATGACGATCGTCGCGCTCGTCTTCACCCCGATCGTCCTGCTCTACCAGGGCTGGACCTACTGGGTCTTCCGCAAGCGCCTCACCGTGCACCACATCCCCGAGGACGCCCCCCGCGAGACCGTCTCGTCGTGAAGCCCTTCGACCCGCGACTCCTCCGGGCGGCGCCTGCCGCCCGGAGGCCGGTCGCGGTCCTCGCCGCCACCGGCATCGCGGGCGGGGTCGCGACGATCGCCTCGGCCTTCGCCCTCTCGGCCGTCGTGGTCGCCGTCGTCGACGGCACCGACCTCACGGGCCCGCTCGGTTGGCTGCTCGCCCTCTTCGCCGTGCGTGCGGGGCTCGCCGCCGTGACGGAACGCGTCGCCGCCTGGGCCGGGGTGCGCGTGTCGTCGGCCCTGCGCGCGGCCCTGCTCCGCCGGTGGGGCACGCTGCCCGAGGACGCCCGCCTCGAGCCGGGCGCCGCCGTGTCGCTCGCCACCTCGGGTGCCGCAGCCGTGGAGCCGTATGCCGCCCGCTTCCTCCCGACGCTCGTGACGGCCGCCGTCGTCCCCGCCCTCGCCATCGGCACGCTCGTCGTCGTCGACTGGCCGAGCGCGCTCGTCGTCGCGCTCACCCTCCCCCTCCTGCCCGTCTTCGCCGCCCTCATCGGCCAGGCGACCGCCGAGTCGACGCAGCGCCGGTGGGCGGCGCTGGCCTCGCTCTCGGGCCACTTCCTCGACGTCGTGCGCGGACTGCCGACCCTCGTCACCTACGGCCGGGCGCGGCGCCAGGCGCAGACCGTGCGCGAGGTGAGCGAGCGACACCGTCGCGCCACGATGGAGACCCTCCGCATCGCGTTCCTCTCCTCGGCCGCGCTCGAGCTGCTCGCGACGATCTCGGTCGCCATCGTCGCGGTCACCGTCGGGCTGCGCCTCTCGCACGGCTCGATGGCGCTCGGGGCCGGCCTCGTCGCGATCCTGCTCGCCCCCGAGGCCTACTGGCCGGTGCGGCGCGTCGGCGCGGAGTACCACGCGGCCGCCGACGGAGCCGTCGCGCTGGACGAGCTGCTCGCCCACCTCACCCCTTCGGGCTCTGGGTCGGCGCCCGGTGGCGAGGGCGGCCGCGCCGGGCGGGTGCGCCTGCGCGGCGTCGACTACGCGTATGCCGGGTCACCCCGTCCCGTGCTCCGTGCCCTCGACCTCGAGGCGGGCCCGGGCCTCACCGTCGTGACCGGGCCCTCGGGCGCCGGCAAGTCGACGGTGCTCGACCTGCTCGCGGGCCAGCGCACCCCGACCGCGGGGGTCGTCGAGGCGCCGCCCAGCCACTACGTGACGCAGCGTCCCTTCCTCGCGGCCGGCTCGGTGCGCGCCGCCCTGACCATCGGCCACCCGGCCACCGACGACCAGCTGTGGGAGGCCCTGCGCGCGGTCGGCGTCGACGGCGTCGTCGCGAGCCTGCCGGGCGGCCTCTCCGCCGACCTCGGCGACGACGGCTTCGGGCTGTCCGCCGGCCAACGCCAGCGACTGGCCCTCGCCCGGGCCTGGCTCTCGCCCGAGACGCTGCTGCTGCTCGACGAGCCCACCGCACACCTCGACCCCGAGGGCGCCGCCCACCTCGCCGCCGTCGTGGCCGAGCTGGCCGAGCGCCGCGTCGTCGTCGCCGTCACCCATCGCGACGAGCTGCTCGAGCACGCGGACCGGCACGTCGTCGTCACCGCCGGCACGGTCACCGCCGCTGCCCACCACCCCACCACCGAGGAGACGAGCCCGTGACCTCCGCCGCCGCCCGCGCCCCTCACGTCCACGCCCGCCCGGTCGGCGCCCGGCCCGGACGACGGGTGTGGTGGCCGTCGGCCGGCACCGTTCGCGGCGGCCTGCTCGGCGGCCTGGCCACCGCCTCGGGCATGGCCCTGACGGCGACGTCGGGCTGGCTCATCGTCCGCGCGGCGGAGCGACCCGTCATCCTCACCCTCCTGACGGCCATCGTCGCGGTGCGCACCTTCGGCATCGCCCGCCCCGTCTTCCGCTACTGGGAGCGGCTGACGAGCCACGACGCGGCGCTCGGCCTCCTGGCGGCGCGGCGCACCGCGACGTACGAGGCGCTCGTCCCGCTGACACCCGCCCGACTGGGCCGGCGCCGGCGCTCCGACGTGCTGACCGGCGTCGTCGACGACCTCACCGACGCCGTCGACGCGCAGGTGCGCGTCAGCGTGCCGGTCATCTCCACCGTGGTCGCCGGTGGGCTCGCGGTGGCGCTGACGGCGACGATCGCGCCGCCCGTCGGCCTCGTGATGCTCGCGCTCGCGGTCGTCGTCGCCCTCGTCAGCGCGCTCGCCGTCCGGCTCGAGGCGCGCGCCCTGCCCGAGGTGCTCGCGGCCCGGGCCGAGGTGAACCGCGTCAGCGAGCTCATGGCGAGCCAGGCCGGTGAGCTGCGGGCCGTCGGCGGCTGGGCGACCGCCCTCGGCTGGCTCGACGAGGCGCACGTCGCCCTCGAGCGCGCGACCCGGAGGATCAGCGCCGGCCGCGCGAGCGCCGCCGCCCTGTTCCTCGTCGTGGTCGGCGCGGCCGTCGCGGTGACGGCCTCGATCGTCAGCGGCCTCGACGTCGCGACACCGGTCAAGGCGCTGCTCGTGCTGACCCCCGTCGCGGTGACCGACGCCATCACGCCCCTCGTCGACGCGATGCGCGCGCTCGCCCGGGCCCGCGGCAGCGAGCAGCGCATCGACGACCTCCTCGACCTGACCCCGGCCGTCACCGACCACACCACCGACCGCCCCACGACCGACAGCGCGACCGACGGCGCCGCCGGCACGCACGACGGCCACCCGGCATCCGGCGGGGAGGTGGCGACCCGGGCGCTCACGGCCTCGTGGACGGGCGGCCGCACCGACCTCGGACCGCTCGACCTCGTGGTGCCGGCCGGCAGCCGCGTGGTCGTGACCGGGCCGAACGGGTGCGGCAAGTCCACCCTGCTCGCCGTGCTGGCCCGCCACCTCGACCCCTCGGGCGGGACCTACCGCCTCTGCGGGGCGGACGTGCTCGAGCGGCCGGTCGAGCAGACGCGGTGCCGCGTCGCGGTCGTCGACGACGAGACGCACGTCTTCGGCACGAGCCTGCGGGCCAACCTGGCCCTCGCGCGGCCCGACGCGGACGACGACGAGGTGGGTCGCGCGCTCACCGCCGCGGGGCTCGCGGCGCTCGTGGATGCCCTCCCCGACGGCCTCGACACGGTGCTCGGGGCGGGTGGCCGGGGCCTCTCGGGAGGCGAGCGCGCCCGTCTCGGCATCGCCCGCGCCCACCTCAGCCGACGACCCGTCGTGCTGCTCGACGAGCCGGTCGCGCACCTCGACCCGCCCACGGCCCGTGCCGTCGTCGAGGACCTCACCCGGATGGGTACGGACCCGGTCGACGGCAGGGGGCAGGCCACGCCGACGATCGTCCTCGTGACGCACCGCGACGACGGGGCCGACCTCTTCGACCGGGTGGTCGAGCTGCGCCGTCCGGAGAACGACCACCCTGCGCACCCCGGACTCCCCGGACACCCGCACGGAGCCGACCAGCCAGGCCGGTAGATTGGACGCCTCATGCCCAGCACACCCCGCAACCGCCTCGGTGACCTCGAACGCGCCGTCATGGACGTCCTCTGGGCCACCTCCGACACGCACCCCGGTGGGCGCACGGTCCGGGAGGTGCACGACGTCATCGGCGTCGAGCGCGGGCTCGCCTACACGACCCTCATGACGGTGCTCGACCGGATGGCGAAGAAGGGGCTCGTCGACCGCGAGCGCGACGGGCGCGCCTGGCGCTACACGCCCAGCTCGACCCGGGCCGAGCTGACGTCCGAGACGCTGCACCACACCCTCGGCGAGCTGGCCGGCGACACCCGCCGCAGCGCGCTCCTGCACTTCCTCGGCGAGTCCACCCCGGAGGAGCTCGACGAGCTCAAGGCCGCCCTCGCCGAGCTCGAGGCCCGCCAGCCCGACGCCGCCGGCACCACCTGAGCCGACCGCCGACTGCGCCATGCTGCCCGTCCTCGCGCTCGTCGTCCTCGCGGTGCTGCTCGCCTGGCCGGTGCCGCGCCTGCTGGCCCGCGCCACGAGCCTGCGGCGGGCGCCGCGGGCCGCCCTCGTGCTGTGGCAGTCGACGGCGGTCGCCTCCGTGCTCGCCGCCCTCCTCGCCGCCCCGGCGGCGGTGCCGGCCATCGCGGGCCGCGAGGTGCGCGTCTCGGAGCACGTGCCGACCCTGGTGGTCGCGGCGGCGCTCAGCCTCGTCGTCGCGGTGCGACTCCTCGTCGCGGGCGATCGGGTCGGGCGCAACCTGCGGCTCGTGCGGCGCCGGCACCGCGACCTCGTCGACCTGCTCGGTGAGCCCGCCGCCGGGCAGGGCCGCGACACGCGCGTGCTCGAGCACACGACCCCCACGGCGTACTGCGTGCCCGGCGTGCACCGCCGGGTCGTCGTCACCCAGGGGACGCTCGCCCGACTCGCCCCCGGCGAGCTCGGCGCCGTGCTCGCGCACGAGCGGGCCCACCTCGCCGCGCGCCACGACCTCGTGCTCGAGTTCTTCACGGTGGTCCACGAGGCCGTGCCGCCCGTGCTGCGCTGCGACGCGGCGCTGCGCGAGGTCAACCTGCTCATCGAGGTGCTCGCCGACCGGGCCGCGGTGCGCGACGCGGGCGCGGTCAGCACCGGCCGGGCCATCGTCGCCATGGCCGGCGGCCCCAAGCCGGCCGGCACGATGGCGATGCGCGAGAGCACGTCGGCCGCGCGGGCGCGCATCGACCTGCTCGACGCGCGCACCGTGGCCGGTCTACCGGTCGCGGTGGCGGCCGCGGGGATGTATGCCGTGTCGGCCCTGCTCGTGGTCGCGCCGCTCACGCTCTTCGCCCTCGCCGTGGCCGGACTGACCCTCTTCTGAGCGGCGCCCCGCCGCCGGCGGGGTGCTCGGTAGGGTGGCGACATGCGCGTACTCGTGAGCGGCGGCGCCGGCTACATCGGCTCCCACACCGTGGTCCAGCTCGTCGCGGCAGGGCACGACGTGCTCATCGTCGACAACTTCGCCAACAGCAAGCCGGCGGTCGTCAACCGCCTCGAGGCGCTGACCGGCACCCACCTGCCGGTGCACGCGTTCGACCTCACCGACCACGACAAGACCGAGCACCTCTTCGCCAACGAGAAGATCGACGCGGTCATCCACTTCGCCGGGCTCAAGGCCGTCGGCGAGAGCGTCGAGCTGCCGCTCGAGTACTACGAGAACAACCTCGGCTCCACCTTCTCGCTCGTGCGCGCGATGCGCCGGCACGGCGTCGACAAGCTCGTCTTCAGCTCGTCCGCCACGGTCTACGGCACCGACCAGGAGGCCGCGACCGAGGACCGCGCCACGTCGGCGACCAACCCGTACGGCTGGACCAAGGTCATGCAGGAGCAGATCCTGCGCGACGTCGCCGTCGCCCACCCGAGCATGCGCTTCGCCCTTTTGCGCTACTTCAACCCGGTCGGCGCGCACGTCAGCGGCACGATGGGCGAGGACCCGCAGGGCATCCCGAACAACCTCGTGCCCTACATCTCGCAGGTCGCGGTCGGCCGGCGCGAGTACCTCCAGGTCTACGGCGACGACTACCCGACGAAGGACGGCACGGGCGCCCGCGACTACATCCACGTCGAGGACCTCGCGGCCGGGCACCTCGCGGCCCTGACGAAGCTCGCCTCGACCGACGAGCCGGTCGGCATCTGGAACCTCGGCACCGGCCAGGGCACGACGGTGCTCGAGATGCTGCACGCCTTCGAGCGGGCCGTCGGGCGCGAGCTGCCCTACCGCGTCGTCGCCCGCCGCGCCGGCGACGTCGCGACCTCGTTCGCCGACCCGACGAAGGCGCACGAGGAGCTCGGCTGGCGCGCGACGCGGACGATCGACGACATGTGTGTCGACACGTGGCGCTGGCAGCAGGCCAACCCCACCGGCTACCCCGACGCCTGACCGCTCAGGGCCTGCTCAAGGCCTCCTCAAGGCCCCCCGGTCAGGGCTGGGGGTGGAGCGCGTCGTAGGCCCGGAACGAGGACACCCGCGCCACCGCGACGACGACGAGCACGACGACGAGCACGCCACCGACGACCGGCGGCACCCACGTGGCCGTGACCGTCGCGAGCGTGCCGGCGAACATCTGCCCGAGCCGCGGGCCGCCCGTAACGACGACCGTGAAGACGCCCTGGGTGCGCCCGCGCAGGTGGTCGGGCACGGCCGACTGCAGGATCGACTGGCGGAAGATCGCGCTGATGTTGTCGGCGCCGCCCGCCACGGCGAGGCAGAGGAGACCGGCGGCGAGGGCCCAGCGGTCGACGTCGGCGATGTCCATGGACCGGACCGCACTGTCCGTCAGCTGGACGGCGGCGAGCACCGCGCCGAAGCCGAGGACGGCCAGCCCGTAGACGACGATGGCATTGCGGATGGCGATCCCCTGCCAGCGCAGCCCGGTCACGCGGCCCGAGCCGAGGCTCGAGACGATGCCGCCGACGGCGTACGCGGCGAGCAGGGCGCCGGCGGTCACGGAGCCGCCGCCGATGACGAGCGCCCCGACGGCCGGGAAGAGCACCATGGGCTGCCCGAAGGTCATGGCGATGATGTCGACGACGAAGCTCATCCGGACGTTCGGCGCCCGCCGCAGGTGCGCGAGGCCGTCGACCACCGACCGGAAGCCACCGGTCGTCAGCGCGCCGCCCTCCGGCCGGATGCGCGGGAGGGTCCAGAGGCCGAAGAAGCCGGCGAAGAAGAGGACGACGTCGACCGTGTAGGTCCACGCGTAGCCGACCTGCGCCACGAGCACCCCGGCGACGCCGGGCCCCACCGTGACCATGATCCCGCCCGAGATGCCCATCAGGGCCGCGGCCTTGGGCAGCATCGCGGCCGGCAGCAGACGCGGGGTGATGGCCTGCCGCGTGGCCGACGCGATCGTCGCGGCCACCGCGTTGACGGTCGTGATGACGTAGAAGGCCCAGACCGCCCGCACGTCGGCCCACGCGATCGACGCGAGCGCCACCGTCGAGCCCCAGGCCACGGTGCCGGCCACGAGCGCCACCGACCGGCGGTCGAAGCGGTCGGCGATCGCCCCGCCGTAGAGCCCGGCCACGACCATCGGCGCGAGCGAGAACCACGCGACGAGCGAGACCATGAAGGTCGAGCGGGTGAGGTCGAAGATGTGCAGGCCGACGGCCGTGTTCGTGACGAAGGTGCCGACGCCCGCGAGGGTGTTGCCGAACCAGAGGCGCGCGAAGGCCGGGCTGACCCGGAGCGGGGTGAGGTCGACGAGGTGCGAGCGTCGTGTCGACGCCGCGAGGGCCGGCGCGCCGTGACCCGGGGGTGGCTCTGTCACGGAGCGAAACTACGCCACGGCACGCGAGCCGGTGCTCGCGGGCAGGCAGGCCTGCACCCCGCGCAGCCGCCAGCCGTCGCACACCCAAGCCCACCGCCCCTCGGCCGAGCGTCGCGCGACCTGCGTGCGCACCTCGCCCTCGGCGGTCGTCGACGTCGTCAGCGCGAGGTCGCCCGTGACGATGGCCCGGGTGGTCACCGCACGGCCCGCCGGACCCAGCGCCCCGGCGGCGAGCGCCGCGGCGAGCGCCGAGCGGATCGCCGCGTGCCCGGCTGCCTCACGGCCGTGCGGCAGGCTGACGACCGCGTCGACGGCATACAGCCCCACGAGCCCGTCGAGGTCACCGGCGGCGACGAGCTCGGCGAAGCGCGCCTCGAGGGCCTCGGGCCCGTCGAGGGCCTCGGGCCCGTCGAGGGCCTCGGGGCTGCCCGTCGCCGCTCCGGTCGGCGTCTCGGTCGTCGTCATGCGCCCACCGTGACACCGACCACCGACAACGTCCGATCCGCTGCCGTCTTCGACCGATCCCGGTGCGATGCGGGGTGTTGAATGGGGATCATGTCGTCGCGCCCCCTCCACGTCTCCTTCGTGTGCAGCGGCAACATCTGCCGGTCCCCCATGGGGCACGTCATCCTCGAGCGGATGGTCGACGACGCCGGGCTGGGCGACCGCGTCCGGGTGAGCTCGAGCGGCACGGGCGACTGGCACGTGGGCGAGCACGCCGACCCGCGCACGGTCGCGGTGCTCGCGCAGCACGGCTACGACGGTTCCCGGCACCGTGCGCGCGAGTTCGACCCGGCGGAGTTCGACGACATCGACCTCGTGCTCGCCTCCGACGAGGGCCACGTGCGCACCCTGTACCGGCTCGCCCCCTCGGCGCACGACCGCAGCAAGATCCGTCTCGTGCGCGAGTTCGACCCCGAGGCCGTCGCGGCGGGCACGCTCGAGACCGGCGACCCCTGGTACGGCGGCGAGGAGCACTTCACGCGGTGTTTCGCGGAGGTCGAGGCGGCCTGCCATGGCATCCTGCATCACGTCAGGGACCAGCTGGACGGAAGGCTGGCCGGTCAGCTCGACTCGGAGCGGCCCTGACCCGATGCGAGACCTGGTCCTCACCGTGCCCGACTACCCCTACGGCGCCCCCTGCTGGGTCGACCTGCTCGCGCACGACCACGTGCGCGCCAAGGCCTTCTACGGCTCCCTCTTCGACTGGCGGTGGGTGGCCGGCGACCCGGCCACCGGCGGCTACACCATGGCCCTGCTCGGCGGCCGTCCCGTCGCGGGCCTCAGCCACCGCCCGGCCGCAGCCGCCGTGCGGAGCCAGTGGACGACCTACCTCCGGGTCGGCGACATCGAGATCGCCCGCTCGGCCATCGCCAGCCACGGCGGCCGGCCCCTCGGGCAGCCGGTGCGCCTCGGCGCGCTCGCCACGACGAGCATCGCCGTCGACCCCGGCGGTGCCTACTTCGGGGTGTGGGAGCCGGGCGACCTCGCCGGCAGCGGCGTGCTCGACGCCCCCGGGTCGCTCACCTGGAACGAGCTGCTGACCCGCGACTACGCCGGCGTGCAGAGCTTCGCCGTCGGCGTCTTCGGCCACGTGTTCACCGACGAGACCGAGCCCGACGGCCCCCGCTGGGCGACCGCGCACACCGGCGACGGCAACCCCGCCTTCGGCGTGGCCGAGATCGAGGACGACTGGCCCCGTGACATCCCCGCGCACTGGGTCGCCTCGTTCGCGACCCACGACCTCGAGGGCACCGTGGCCCGGGCCGTCGACCTCGGCGCCGGCGTGCTCCAGCCACCCTTCGACGGCCCCTACGGCCTCGGCGCCGTGCTGAGCGGCCCCGAGGGCGAGGTCTTCTCGGTGCTCGTGCCCGACCTGGACTGACGCCGCGGCCGACGATCCGGCCGCCCACCACCTCACCCCCACCACCTCACCCCCACCACCTCACCCCCACCACCTCACCACCGGAGGCCACCATGCCCGTCGTCGACGGCCCGCTCGAGCCCGGAACCCCCTGCTGGGCCGACCTGCTCGCCGACGACCTGCCGCGCGCCCGCGACTTCTACGGGTCGCTGCTCGGCTGGAGCTTCGACGACGCCCGCACGGAGGGGGCGCCGGTCGTGGCCCGCCTCGGTGGACGCCCGGTGGCAGCGCTCCTCGGCAAGGACCCCGGCGACCCGGGGCAGCGGACGGCGTGGACCGTCCATCTCGCGACCGACGACGTCGACGCCGCGGCCGCCCGCGCGACAGCCGCCGGGGGCGTGCTCTTCCTCGGCCCGACCGACGTGCCCGGCATCGGCCGCCTCGCCGTCGGCGCGGACCCGGCCGGGGCGGCATACGGGCTGCTGCAGGTGCCGGTGCCGGGAGGCGGGGCCGAGACCACCGCCGTCGCCGACAACGCCGACCCCGACCACGCCGAATCCACCCGTCCCGCGGAGCCAGGCATGCTCTGCTGGGCCGAGTCGATGAGCCGCGACTACGCCGCGAGCCTCGACTTCTACGCCGCCGTGCTCGGCTACCGCTGGCGCGAGATCGGGGCGGACGGCTTCCGCTACTCCGCGGCGTCCACCACCCGCGACGCCTCCGAGGACGGCACCGACAGCGCGGGCGACGGACCTGCCGTCGCCGGCGTGGGGGCGATCCCCACGGAGGCGCCGGCCGACGTGCCGTCGCACTGGATGGCCTACTTCGCGGTGGCGGACTGCGACGCGGCGGTCGCCCGGGTGGTGGCGCTCGGCGGGGCCGCCGTGCGCGAGCCGTTCGACTCGCCCTACGGGCGCATCGCGCTCGTGGCCGGCCCGCAGGGCGAGACCTTCAGCGTGCTGCAGGCCGGGGAGCGCGCCCCCGCCCAGCACGCGTAGCGCGCCGCCACCCGCTCGTCGCCGGCAGCCTCCCGGGCACCGTGACGGGGGTGGGTCAGCACGGCGTCACCACGGGGCCGGACGGCATACGGGGGCGGGACGCGGCTCTGGGAGGATGGGCGCATGGCTTCGCTTGCTGACGCAACCCCGCCCATCGCGCTCGGGGCGCTCGACGGCCGCTACCGCGGCGCCGTCGCGCCTCTCGTCGACCACCTGTCGGAGGCGGCGCTCAACCGGCAGCGCGTGCACGTCGAGATCGAGTGGCTGATCCACCAGACGAGCCACGGCGTCGTGCCCGGCGTGCGCTCGCTCACCGACGACGAGACCGCGGCGCTGCGCACGGTCGTCGCCGACTTCGGCACCGCCGAGGTGGCCGAGCTCGGCGAGATCGAGCGCGTCACGGTGCACGACGTCAAGGCCGTCGAGTACTTCCTCAAGAAGCGCCTCAGCGCCATCACCCCGGCGGACGAGGACAAGGGGCTGGCCGAGCTCATCCACTTCGGCTGCACGAGCGAGGACGTCAACAACCTCTCCTACGCCCTCATGGTCCAGGGCGCCGTCGAGCAGGTGTGGCTGCCCAGGGCGCAGGCGCTCGTGGCGCAGGTGAGCGAGCTGGCGCGCGCCCTCAAGGACGTGCCGCTGCTCGCCCACACGCACGGGCAGCCCGCGACGCCGACGACGATGGGCAAGGAGCTCGCGGTGCTCGCGCACCGCCTCGGCCGCCAGCTGCGCCGCATCGAGGGGCAGGAGTACCTCGGCAAGTTCAACGGCGCGACCGGCACCTTCGGCGCCCACGCGCTGGCCCTGCCCGACGTCGACTGGCCCGCCGTGTCGCGCGCCTTCGTCGAGGGCCTCGGCCTCACGTGGAACCCGCTGACGACGCAGATCGAGAGCCACGACTGGCAGGCCGAGCTCTACGCCGACGTCGCGCGCTTCAACCGCATCCTCCATAACCTCTGCACCGACGTGTGGACCTACATCTCGATGGGCTACTTCGCGCAGGTGCGCGGCCAGGGCACCGTCGGCAGCTCGACGATGCCGCACAAGGTCAACCCGATCCGCTTCGAGAACGCCGAGGCCAACCTCGAGGTGAGCAACGCCCTGCTCGACGTCCTCGGCGGCACCCTCGTCCAGAGCCGGCTCCAGCGCGACCTAACCGACTCGAGCATGCAGCGCAACATCGGCACGGCCTTCGGCCACAGCCTGCTCGCGCTCGACAACGTCTCGCGCGGCCTCGCCGGGCTCGACGCCGTGCCCGAGCGCATGGCCGCCGACCTCGAGGCCAACTGGGAGGTGCTCGGCGAGCCGATCCAGTCGGCGATGCGGGCCCTCGGCGCCCAGGGCGTGCCGGGCATGGAGGAGCCCTACGAGCGGCTCAAGGAGCTGACCCGCGGGCGTCGCATCGACGGTGACGACCTGCGCGAGTTCGTCCGCGGCCTCGGCCTGCCCGCCGACGTCGAGGCCCGCTTCGTCGCCCTGACGCCGCAGACCTACACCGCGCTCGCGAGCCGGCTCGTCGACGACTACCTCGTCTGACAGCCGGCGTGCTCGGCGTCGGGCGGCTTCGGCCCGGCGCGCCTAGCGCCTGCTCCGCCGGTCGCCGCGCAGGTGCGGCCCCGGCCAGCCGCTGAAGGGGCCGACGAGGACGAGCATCGCCGGCACGAGGAGCGAGCGCACGACGAAGGCATCGATGAGAATGCCCACGGCCATGGCGAACGCGAGCTCGCGGAACGGTGTCAGCGGGATGAGGGCGAGCATGCCGAAGCTGACCGCGAGGGTCACTCCGGCCGAGGTGATGGCCCTCGACGACTCGGGCACGGCCTTGAGCACCGCCTCGCGCAGCGGAAGGTGTCGAGCCTCTTCCCACACCCGTCCCACGCCGAAGATGTTGTAGTCCGAGCCCAGGCTCACGAGCAGCACCGCCGCGGCGAACGGCACGTAGAACGTCAGCCCGTCGACGCCGCCGAGGCCGCCGAAGAGGAAGACGGTCAGGCCGAGCGAGGCCGTCAGGGCGAGGACGCTCGAGGCGAGGAGGAAGAGCGGCGCGACGAGGGCGCGGAGGAAGAGCACGAGCAGCAGCAGGTTGACGACGATGCCGGCGACGGCGATGCGGTAGAGGTCGGCCTCGGTCGACCCGACGAGCCCCTCCGCCAGTGCCGTGTCGCCGCCGAGGCTCGTGCGCGCGCCGGTCAGTCCGGCCTCCTGCACGAGAGCGGGCAACCGGTCGCGCAGCGAGCGCAGGTCGGTGATGGCCGTCGCGTCGAGCGGGTCGTGATCGAACACGATGAGCATCCGGGCGGCGTTGCCACTCTCGGAGAGCACGACGTTGTAGGCGCGCTGGGTGATGTTCTGCGCCGGGCCGACGACGCCCGCGACGCCGGACTCGCCCTCGATGAGGTGCTGGAGGCCGACGAGCAGGTCGACGTCGTCGACGACGTCCGGTCGCTCGATGAGGATGGTCGTGGGTGAGGTGATGCCCGGCGCGAAGGCGTCGGATGCGCTCGTCGACGCGACCGCCACGGGGTTGTCGGGCGGTAGGGAGCTCGTGAAGCCGACGCCGAGGTCGAGGTCGCGCACGGAGGCGCTGGCCGCGAGCAGGAGGGCGACGCAGCCGACGACGACGGCCGCGGCGGTGGGCCGGTTGGCGAGCAGGTGCACGAGACGGATCCTGCGACGGCCGGGAGTATCTGGCCCGGGGGCCGGCCGCAGCCGGCGGAGGGCCGCGATGCCGGGGACCGGACGGGTCCGTCGCGCGAGGCGGGCCCGTCGGGGGTCGCGGGGCCAGAAGACGGCCGGTCCGAGGACCGCGATCGACGCCGGAACGAAGGTCACCGAGACGATGAGGCCGACGAGGACGGCTAGCGCCATCGCGGGCCCGAAGGCGCGGAAGAACTCCGATTTGGCCGCGAGCAGGGCCGCGGTGCCGGCGGCGACGGTGATCCCGGCGGCCAGCACGATCGGGGTGTCGGTGGACACCGCGGCCCGCACGGCGTCGCGCCAGCGGGCGGTCGCGGCGATGCGTGCCTGCAACGCCGTGACATAGAAGATCGTGTAGTCGGTGACGACCCCGAGAAGCAGGGCGACGAGGAGTGGCTCGAGCTCGGCCGGGGTCGAGATGCCCGCCAGACCGCTCAGCACCTCGGAGAGGCTGATGGTCGCGACGAAGGCGATGCCCGACGCGACGAGGGCGATGGCCGGCGCGAGGACGGACCGGAAGGTGAAACCGACCAACGCGATGATGGCGAGGACGGTCAGCAGCTCGAGCCGGGAGATGTTGTCTCCGACGAGGCCCGCCTGCTGGGCCCGAGCAGGCACCGAGCCTGCGACGCCGACGACATGGTCCTCCCGCCTCTCGAGGTGCTGGTCGATGTAGCGTTGCGCGGCATCCTGCTGGCTCTGGAAGCTGCTGATGGGATCCATGAACAGGTAGGTCAGCACCGAGGTGTTGGTCTCACCTCCCGGCCCGAAGAGCTTGAGGCTGTTGGTGATCGGCAGCGCCCCGAGTAGCGGCCACTCGGGTTTGGGTCCCTGGTTGACGGCCAGCGCGTCGAGGGCCGACTCCGCCTGCACGAAGAGGGACAGCCCCTCCGGCGCGCGCTGCACGACGGCGACCCGGCTGCTGAGCGGGAAGCCGAACTCGTCGAGTGCCCGCAGCTCCGAGCTGATGGCCGGGCTGTCGAGCGGGATGATGCTCGCGAGCTCGTTGCCCCCGGAACCGACGGGTGGCAGCGCGACGAGCCCCCCGAGGGCGATCAGCCAACCGACGACGATGTACCACCGACGGCGGACGGTCCAGGCGGCGTACCGCCCGAACAGGCCGGTCTCCGCAGGCTGCTCCGGCGTCACGTCGACGGGCAGTCGACCGTCGCTCGTGGGCGGGCCGGCCAAGCGCCTGGGCCGTGGCATCAGGAGTCCACTCTCAGAGCCACGAGGCGGGGGTCGCCAGGCCGAGGCGGCCCAGCTCGGCGCGGGCGAGGGACCGGCAACGGCCGGCGGCGAGGTCGCCCTCGGGGTCGGGAGTGACGGCGAGCAGGTCGCGCAGGCCGAGGTTGTGCACCGCCCGCCGCGCGAGGATCTCGACGGCGGCGTCCTGGGTGGCCGAGGTCGCCGGGCCGGCCAGGACGGCCGAGACCTCTCGCACCTCCCGCCGCCAGGCGAGGCGGCGGGGCAGGTAGATGACGAGCACCGGGCTCAACGGGCCGAGGCCGACGGCGATGCCGATGACCACGGCCAGACCGCGCAGGCTGGTGGTCGCGCTCGCGCCGCCCGCCCGCACGCTCGTGGCCGTCTCCATGATGCGGTTGCCGAGCTCACCGGTGCGCTCGCCAATGACGGGCGTGCCGGAGAGGTCCTGCAGCGCCCGGCCCGCCGTGTTGAGGGCCTGGCCCGCGTCGACGACGCCGGCGCTCAGGCCGGTGAGCTGCCAGATGAGGTAACCGGTCGTGACGCCCACCACGAGCCAGAAGACGACCCAGAAGGAGACGACACCGTCCCACGTCGTGACCGCCGCGGCTGAGCGAGCGGGCCGGGCTGACGTCGACGACGGGGTGCGGGCCATGCTCATGGTCTACCCGTGTCGGGGCCGGACCACCCACCCTGCACACCTCTCGATCCTGCAACGTTGTGCGGGCGGGGGTAGGAACGCGCTGGGACAGCCGGACAGGGTGGAGGGCGACCCCACCCCCATCAGAGAGGGAGCAGACCGTGAGCGAGCCGACGAAGCCCGACCCGAACGCCGGTCAGGAGGGCGAGACCGGGACGACCTCGGGCATCCCCACGCAGACGGTCGGGGCACGTTGGTGGTTCATCCCCGCGATCACCTTCCTCGTCGGACTGCTCCTCGGGGGCGTCGTCATCGGCGTGCTGCGCCCCGGCACCCCGGACGCGACCGCAGGGGTCAGCCCGTCGTCGTCGGCACCGACCAGCGACGCAGGGCCGACCGGAACGAGGGCCGCCTCGACCGCGACCGTCGTCGTGCCCGCCGAGTGCCTCGAGGTGGCCCAGGACTCGCAGTCCCTCGTGGAGCTGACGAAGGAGGCCGCCGGGGCCGCCCGCGACCTCGATGCCGGGAAGCTCAGTGAGGTGGTGCGCCAGATCGACACGGCGCAGACGACGCTGCGCACGCACGCCGATGCCTGCCGGGCCGTGGACGCATCACTGACCTCCGGGGCCACCCCGTCGGTCACGACGTCCAGCGACGTCCCGGTCGGCGAAACCAGTGGCGCGACGACCTCGGGGTCCTCCTCGGTGACCGCCACCCCGGGTGCCACGAACGGCTGACGGGGCCTGATCCCCAACGCGCACCCAGTCTCTCCCGCCGGGCCTCACCCTCACGGGGGACCACCCGTGCCCCGCCGCGGGCGAAAATACCCCGCAGGGGTATGCTGTCTACGACAGCGAGGAGGTGCCGTGGCCGGATACACCGGGAGCAAGGACGACTACCTGAAGCGCCTGCGCCGCATCGAGGGCCAGGTCAGGGGCGTGCAGAAGATGGTCGACAACGACACATACTGCATCGACATCCTCACCCAGGTCAGTGCCATCACCAAGGCGCTCCAGGCCGTGAGCCTCGGGCTGCTCGAGGACCACGTGTCGCACTGCGTGGTCGACGCGGCCCGCGAGTCCGACGAGGCCGCCGCCGAGAAGGTGCGCGAGGCGAGCGAGGCCATCGCCCGGCTCGTGCGGAGCTGACCCGTGACCACCCCACTCGACCTGCCCGACCTGCCCGACCTGCCCGACCTGCTCGACCACTCCGCCCCACCCACCCACCGACGCCCGAGGAGGCACCGATGAGCCAGACCGTCCAGACCGAGGTCACCGTCGCCGGCATGACGTGCGGCCACTGCGTCGCCGCGGTCACCGAGGAGCTGACCGCCCTGCCCGGCGTCGTCGACGTCGCCGTCGACCTGCACGCCGGCGAGGACTCGCCGGTCACCATCACGAGCGCCGCCCCGCTCGAGCGCGCGGCCGTCGAGTCCGCCGTCACCGAGGCGGGCTACACCCTCCGATGAGCGACACGACCACCACGACCCCCGCCGAGACGCGTCCGCCCGACGAGGTGCGCCTCGCCATCACCGGCATGACGTGCGCCTCGTGCTCGGCGCGCATCGAGCGCAAGCTGGCCAAGGTCGCCGGGGTCCAGTCGGCCACCGTCAACCTCGCCACCGAGAAGGCGCAGGTGCGCTTCACCGCTCCCGTGACCGTCGAGGCCATCGTCGCCGAGGTGCGCAAGACCGGCTACGGCGCCACCGTCGTCGACGACGCCCACCCGACGTCGGCTACCGGCACCCCGACGCGCACGGATGCCGGCCGGCCGGCTCTCCCGGCCGCCGACGCCCTGCTCGACAAGCTCCGTGCCCAGCAGCTCGCCCGCCAGAAGGTGAGCCCGGCGGCGCCGAGCTCGCCCGAGCCGGCCGACGCCCCCGACGGCTCGTCGACTGCCACCCCCGCGGCGACGCCGGGTGCGACGCTTGGTGCGACCACGGCTGCGGCGGCGCACCCGAGCGAGACCCACGCGCCAGCCCCCGCTGCGGCCGGCATCCGTGGGCGGCTGCTCGTCGCGGCCGCGCTGACCGTCCCCGTCTTCCTGCTCGCCATGGTGCTCCCGTCGTTCGGCGCGAGCCCGTGGCTGCAGCTGCTCCTCGCCACCCCCGTCGTCGTCTGGTGCGCCTGGCCGTTCCACCGCGCGGCGGCCGTCAACGCGCGCCACCTCGCCTCGACGATGGACACGCTCGTCTCGATCGGCGTGCTCGCTGCGTGGGGCTACTCGGTCGTCGAGCTGCTGGCCGGCGGCCGGCACCTCTACTTCGAGGTCGCCGCGGTCGTCACGACCTTCCTGCTGCTCGGCCGCTTCCTCGAGGCCCGCGCCAAGGACTCGGGCAAGGACGCGCTCCGCAGCCTGCTCGACCTCGGCGCCAAGGAGGTCTCGGTGCTGCGCATCGACCCCCGCACGCGGGTCACGAGCGAGGCCCGCATCCCCGTCGACCAGCTCGTGGCCGGCGACCAGTTCGTCGTGCGGCCCGGTGAGAAGGTCGCGACCGACGGCGTCGTGCGCGACGGGTCGAGCGCCGTCGACGCGAGCGTCATCACCGGTGAGTCGACGCCCGTCGACGTCGCACCGGGCGACGAGGTCACCGGTGGCACGATCAACACGACCGGGCGCCTCGTCGTCGAGGCCCGCCGCGTCGGCGCCGACACGATGCTCGCCGGCATCCAGCGGCTCGTCGAGGCCGCGCAGACCAGCAAGGCCGACGTGCAGCGCCTCGCCGACCGCGTCTCGGCGGTCTTCGTCCCCGTCGTGCTCGCCGTCGCCCTCGTCACGCTCGTGGCGTGGCTCGCCACCGGGCACGACCTGGCCCGGTCGCTCTCGGTCGCCGTCACCGTCCTCATCATCGCCTGCCCGTGCGCGCTGGGTCTCGCGACGCCGACGGCGCTGCTCGTCGGCACCGGTCGCGGTGCCCAGCTCGGCACGCTCATCAAGGGCCCGCAGGTGCTGGAGGACACGCGTCGCGTCGACACCGTCGTGCTCGACAAGACGGGCACCGTGACGACCGGGGAGCTGCGGCTGCGCAGCATCGCCGTGCGCGGCAAGCTCTCGAAGAAGGCCGCGCTGACCGCGGCGGCGGCCGTCGAGCAGGGCAGCGAGCACCCGATCGCGCAGGCCGTCGTGGCCGGCGCACGGCTCGCCCGCATCGACCTGCCCGCCATCCGCGACTTCCAGGCCAACCCCGGCGAGGGGGCCGCCGCCCGCATCCGCGACACGGAGGTGACCGTCGGCAAGGCCGTGCTCTTCGAGAGCGTCGACCGGGAGCTGCTCGACCACGCGGCCCGCCAGGCCGGCACGACGGTCTTCGTCGGCTGGGACGGCGTCGCCCAGGCGGCGCTCACCGTCGAGGACACCGTCCGCGAGACGTCCGCGGCCGCCGTCGCCCGGCTGCGCGCGCTCGGCCTCACGCCCTACCTCGTGACCGGCGACAACGCGGCGAACGCCCGCAGCGTCGCCGAGCAGGTCGGCATCGAGCCCGACCACGTGCGCGCCGACGTGCTGCCGACCCAGAAGCACGAGGTCGTCACCGAGCTGCAGCGCTCCGGCCGCGTCGTCGCCATGGTGGGCGACGGTGTCAACGACGCCGCGGCGCTCGCGCAGGCCGACCTCGGCCTCGCGATGGGCTCGGGCACCGACGTGGCCATGGATTCCGCCGACATCGTCCTCGTGCGCTCCGACCTCGACGCCGTCGGCGACGCGATCGGCCTCTCGCGCGAGACGCTGCGGGTCATCAAGCAGAACCTGGCCTGGGCCTTCGGCTACAACACGGCCGCCATCCCGCTCGCCGCGTTCGGCCTGCTCAACCCGATGATCGCCGGCGCGACCATGGCCCTCTCGTCGGTGCTCGTCGTCGGCAACTCGCTGCGCCTCAAGCGCTGGCCGCGCTGAGCCCCCACCGGCGCTGAGCCCCCGACCGTCCTCGTCCCCCGCTAGATTCGACGGATGGTGGCCTTCGTCAAGTCGGTGACGTTCGACAGCGCGGACCCGATGCGGCTCGCGGCCTTCTGGGCCGCGGCCCTCGGGTCCGACGTCGACGCGGACAGCACGCCCCGCCGCGCGTGGGTCGAGCCGGCCGGGTGGGGCGGACCCACGCTCTGGTTCCAGCCCGTGCCCGAGCCGAAGACGGCCAAGAACCGGCAGCACTTCGACCTGCGGGCGGTCGGGCCGGTCGCCGACGAGGTCGCCCGGCTCGAGGCGCTCGGGGCGAGCGTCATCGGCCGCGACGGCGACGTCGTCGTCATGGCCGACCCCGAGGGCAACGAGTTCTGCGTCGAGTCCTGACCGGCGGGCCGGGTCGCGCCGCCGATTCGCGCCCCCGATTCGCTCCGCGACCGGCGACGGGTCGCATCCGCACTTTGACGTCGGCCACCACCTCTGGTGGGGTGGGGCACCCCCCCACCTCTGGTGGGGTGGGGCACCCCCGGCGGACCGGCCGGAGGGCACGACAGGGGAGGTCAACCGGTGACGTCGACGACGAGCACCCCACCGCCGGCGCGCGCGGGCGAGGACCACGACGACGGCACGGCCGGCGGCACCGGGCAGGGGTCGGCGCGAGGCGCGGGACTCTGGTCCACCCCCTGGGTGGCGCCCCTCGCCGCGGCGCTCGGCTGGTTCGTCGGGCTGCTCCCCTGGCTCGTGCGCCGGGCGAACGAGGGCACCTTCGGCACGCCGTGGAACCCGCGCAACGACCTGCGCGACGCCCTGCTGCCCTACGCCCCGCAGCTGCTGCCGCTGCTCGTCCTCGTCGCCGCGACGGCCGGCGTGCTCGCCGGCTCGGCCCCGTGGACCACCACCGACCGCCGGTCCCGGCGCCTGCTGCTCGCCGCCCTCAGCACCCTCGGGGCGCTCGTCGCCGCCGGGTGGTCGGTCGCCCAGACGCTCGCGCCGGACCCCGACCTCGGCGGCTCCGGCAGCACCGTGGACCGGGTCCGCCTGGCCTTCGTCGCCCTGACCGCGGTGGCCGCCCTCGTCGGACTCGCGCTGGGCCTGCTCGTCTCGCTCGGCGGCAGCGCGCTGCGGGCGGTCGCGGCCGCTCCCGTCGCGGTGCTCGCGGCCGACTGGCTCGGCCAGCTCGTGCTCGGCACCGGACGCGTCGCCACCCCGACGTGGCTGCCGACGGTGCTCGCCGTGCTGGCGGGGGCCGGCACCGGCCTGGCCCTGGCGGCCGCCGGCTCGGCGCCGCCGCTCGCCCGCGTCGTCGCGTGGGCGCTGGCCCCGGCCCTGCTCGTCGCCACCCCGGCCGCCCTGACGGCCGCGCGCTACGTGCTCGAGTCGCTCCCCCGCACCCCGACCCGGACGGAGGCCGTCGCCGAGCTCGTGCACGACGGCCTCCAGGTGCTCGGGGGCTCGTTCCGGACCACCCTCACGGCCTGGGGCCCGCCGCCCGCGACGCCCCTGCTCGCCGTGGTCGTCGCGATCGTGATTGCGATCGTCGTCGCCACCGTCCGGCGCGCAACCGGACGCTCCACCGGACGTGCACCTGGCGACGGACCGGACGACCCGGCATACGGCCCCGGACGACGCGACGGCGGCCACCCCGGGGAGGGGTGACCGCCGTCGCGGTGCGAGTCGAGGGGTCGGTCAGATGGTGACCTTTCCGGCCGGGGTGTCGAAGGTGACCGACAGCAGGCCGGGCGTGCCGTGGGGCGCGACGAAGGTGAAGTCGATGCCGCCCTTGTCGAAGGTGTCCTCCGGGCCGAGCCACTCGCGCACGCGCTTGGGGTCACCGGCGATCTGGAGGTTGTCGATGGAGACGGCCGTGTCGGCGCCCGCGGAGGGGTGGACCGTCATGTCGTCCCACGCGATGAAGTAGGGCACCTGGGGGTCGGCCATCAGGCCCTTGATCCCCAGCTGGCGCCACTTGAGCTCGGTGCCGTCGGGGCGGTGCCGGTTGCCCGGGACCGACTCGCGGCCGAGGCGCTCCTCGACGCTGTGGATGTCGTCGACGGCGACGACCCAGCCGAGCCAGCCGCCGCCGGCCTCGGACGCCGCGCGGACGGCCTGGCCGAAGGGGGCCTTGTCGGAGGCCGGGTGGTCGAGCACCTCGACGACCTCGAGGTAGTGATCCTTCGCCAGGGGGAAGATCACGTTGCGCGTGCCGAAGCGGGGGTGCACCCCGCCGTCGACCGGCGCGACGCCGATGAGCTCGGACAGCCGGGCGGCCGTGGCCTTGAGGCCACCGGCCTCTGCTGCATAGGAGACGTGGTCAACTCGCATACAGAACATCGTGACACACGCGCGGGGGTGCTCTTGACCACCCCCACCCCCACGCGCTAGCTGTACTCGGTCATGACGTTGGTGACAGACGGCTGACGGGTGGGAGTCCCTTCAGGGCGGTGTGGCGTCG